>JAURYY010000221.1 GCA_030653695.1 Paludibacter sp.
GAAGTTAGTAGAACTTCGACCGGCACGAAATCAAAAAGGATGGAGAGAAATGAATTTATCGTAGAGCCGAATTTGCTTTCGGGCAATGATTTTCTGTAGAGAAACGAAAATCACTTTCGATTAAAACGTTTGGGGATTGGATTTTATTGTGCTGAATCAAAAATTTTCTAACTTCTGCACAAATCTACAATGACGACACTTATCAAACATACGTGTCATAATTGTCAAGCCGATTTGCACAGAACAACAGACAGACAACACGTCACTAAGTGCCATCAAAATTATGCACAAGGCTAAAATATAATTTCGACGGCACTTAGTGCCAAACCGTTGGGTGCAAGTGTAAAAAGACAACGACACAGCAGACAATTTGCTACATAAAGACAGATAAAGAAAAAACGATAAATGACAGCCAACTCACAAAACAGCACATTTGCAAACCGCACAAGCCAACACACAACCAAAGTTTGCAAAAGAGCTGTTTTTCTTGCAGCCGCACCCAAGCCCACCCACCACCCTTAGAAAATTTAATGACATTTTAGAGTGATAAAGCGAATGAAAAATGTAATTTTGCAAAAAACAAAAATAAAGATGAATATATACCAGAAACTTGAGGCATTTATAGTTAAGACCTTCAAAACAACATTAGAGATATTTTTAGAAGCTCTCCGAATGAGTCCTAATGCACAAGGATATGTCAGTGGTTCAATCAGTGAATTAATTTTAAAGAATAATTTACAAGAGTTAGGATTTGAAGTAAAACGAATACGGGAAAAGTGGGAAGGGAAAAAACATTCACAACATCACGGGGACTTTTATTTCAGAAAAAATGCTGAAAGCCCTTGGTTTGTTTTAGAATCAAAAGGAGTAAAATCGAACACTGAACACTGGAATAAACTTTATAATTATCCGAAGTTGAAAAAAGTTCTTTTTGACTACAATGAATTAATACATTGGATTGATAAAAACAAAGACATTGAACCTCAAATTGAAAAATGGATTGCTGAAAATCTGCCTGATATGGTTAATTCCCCTACCCTATATTCATATGAAGAAATTCAAGAGTATCTTAAAACACCACTAGTAAAAGAAACGGACAAATTACGTGCAATGAAAGAACTTGCAAATTTTACGAGGGATGAAATTGATAAGATGATTAAAGATAGATTAGCTTATTTGATGAACAAAGTAAGAGTACTTGACACCCACTTTGTATCAGGTGCTGGAGGTGGAGAAAGAACACAAGCCACACCAAGAAAAGATGAATTCAATTTAATTTCAGTAGACATATTCTTACGATTTAACGAGCATAAATTTTTGTTTGCAAACCCGAATCACCTTGATTCATCAGGTAAAGATGCGAATCACTTGCAACAAAATTATATTATGGGTTTTGTATTTCCACAAGCGGATGGCACTTGTCGATTAGACTTAACAGACGAATGGAATGTGAATTTTAATGAAGTATGCGAAACCCTTTCTCCCGCAGATGCAGTTGAAGAAGTTGATATGCAAATTGACAACAGAAATGTAATTGTTGAATAAATTTTCTTGTTTTTACACAAACGTGTGCTATCTTTGCCATAAATGTGTAAAACTATGAATTCATTATTTGACATCCAGCTTTCAAAAGAAGATAATCTTCTAAAAAGATTTGAAGAAATTCACGACTATATTTATGCAAATGATGGTTTGTCTCCTCAGCAAACCTTAGAAGAGTTTGTAAAAATATTGTTCATCAAAATATTCGATGAAAACGAGAATAGTAACAAGTTTACAATTTCTGCTGAAGAGTGGAATCTTCTCAAATCAGGTAAAATAAATCAATCATTAACTGAAAGAATATCAAACTTGTTTGAACTTACCAAGCAAGCATATACAGACATTTTTGATAGTGATGATAGAATCAAACTTACCCCAATTGCATTAGGTTTTACGGTAAATAAACTACAAAGCATATCCTTATTAAATTCTTCCCAAGACGCTAAGGGGCTAGCATTTCAAAAATTTCTTTCCCATCATGAAAAAGACGGTAGAGGGCAGTTTTTTACACCTGAACCAGTAATTGATTTTTGTGTAGAAATGATGCAACCCAAACCTGATGAAACAATAATTGACCCTGCCTGTGGTAGTGGTGGTTTTTTGATGTCAGCTTTAAAACATCTCCAAAAAAATAATTTTGAACTTAATACTTCAAAGTCAGTTTCCAACTATCTTTTTGGGTTAGACATTAACAAAAGTATTGCGAGAATTGCTAAGATGAAATTGCTCTTAGAATCTAATGGAAAAACAAATGTTATATGTACAAATTCATTAGAAGATTTGGACAGTATAAAACTTTCCGTTTCACAAAAAGAGGGTTTTGATATTGTACTTACTAATCCACCGTTTGGTGCGAAAATCACAAATACTTCAACTCTTTCAAAATTTGACTTAGGTCATAAATGGTCTAATTATGATAAGGAATATCATAAAACAAAAGTCGTATATCCAAACCAAAATGCTGAAATATTATTTATAGAAAGATGTATTCAGCTTTTAAAAGAAGGCGGTAGAATGGCGATTGTATTACCAAATGGAAATTTTGAAAATCCTTCTTTAGAATATTTGCGATATTATATTAAATTAAAAACAAAAATATTGGCTATTGTCAACCTTCCGCAAGAAACTTTTATTCCATTTGGTACGGGGGTAAAAACATCACTTTTGTTTTTAGAAAAAGACACTCCAAATGTAAATAAACAATATCCCATTTTCTTTGGTAGAGTGACTAAATTGGGTTATCAGGGCAATAAAAATGGAACTCCTTTATACCAAAAAGATAAGTATGGTCAAACAATAAAAGATTCAGCAGGTCAACCATTACTAGAAGAAGATTTTAGTGCAATCGTTGAAGAGTACAAAAAATTTCAGAATGGAAATGTTATTGAAAGTGATAATGCCTTTTCAATTAATTATAATGAATTGAACGGTCGGTTTGACTTTGATTTTTATTCTCCAGAAAACAGAAAAATGTTTTCAAATTTGGATAATGTTAAAACCATTCGCTTGGGTGATATTTGCGATATTGTAAAAATAAAAAGTAAAAAACTCAAAGACCTAAACTCAACAGTAGAGTATGTTGAGCTTTCAGATATCAATACTCATTCATATGAAATCATAAATTCAAATACATATCAAGTTCATGAATTACCAAGCAGAGCAAGTTATGAATTACAAGAAGGTGATATTATTACTGCAATTGCAGGTAATTCTATTGGTACAAGAAAACATGCAACGGCTTTAGTTACAAAAGATTTTGAAGGTAACATTTGTACTAATGGTTTTAGAGTATTAAGAAATTTTAAAATAGATAGCTATTATTTGCTGTACTTTCTAAAGTCCGAAGTGTTTTTAAAGCAAATGTTTATGTATCGTACAGGAGCTGCAATTCCAAATGTTTCTGATAACGACTTATCCAATATTATTATTCAACTGCCTAATGACAGTTTTATTGATGAAATAAGCAAGAAAATGAAGAAAGCGTTTGACTTAAGGCAAGAATCTAGAAATCAAATTGAAAGTATTCATTTAGAACTTGTATAGCTAACGCTTCGTAGTCAAGCACATTGGCTGGTCGCACAAAAAGCCTACGCACGACCAAAACCAGCCAAAGAGCTTGCCTACCCAAACGCACGGCAGACAGAAACGATGTAGCAAATTGTTAGAAAAATGACACGATACAAGAATACAGAGGTAATTTACTTTCCGATTTAAGTCCTTCATTTACTCCCATAAATGAAATTTACAGATATGATTATTTTTTTGATAAGATAAAAGTAGTCGACACAGAAAAGAATCGAACTGAAATAATGAAGAAATTGAATGACAAAGGATTTAATTATCATTTTATTTTCCCAGATAAAATTTCAAAATTATGCAAAGACATTCAGAAAAAAGTGATACGATAACAACGACAACCCGAACCGCTAATATAAGATTATGGGCAGTTGGTGGTTGTGTTACAAAAAGTATAGCATTGTGCAGGTGAAACTCACATAAAACGATAATGATTAAAGCTACATTAATTAGAATATAAGCAAATAGAAACAGTCCTAAATCAATTCAAAATGAAACAAAAGAAACAAATTTTTAATTCAACATTGTTATTGCTTGCAGCATTTATTATAATTGCAAATAGTTGTAAAACAGAAGTTCCAATAATTTTGCCAACAGTTAATACAAATTTAGAGATTACCAATATCACTGCAACAACAGCAATGTCTGGCGGAATAATAACCAATGACAACGGTGAAACAGTAACATCTAGGGGTGTTTGTTGGAGTACAGCAATTAACCCAACAATTAAAGATAGTTTAACAAAAGATGGAAGTGGTGCTGGGGCATTTGCAAGTAATTTGAAAAACTTATCTCCAAACACTTCATACTATTTAAGAGCTTATGCTACTAATAAATTTGGAACAGTCTATGGTAACGCAATGTCGTTTACTACACAACAAGTAGGAGGCGGGGCTACGTTTGTAAATATTCCTGCCGGCACCTTTACCATGGGCAGTCCCACAAGCGAAGTAAATCGTGAAAGCGATGAAACTCAATACCAGGTAACACTCAGTGCATTTCGTATGAGCAAATACGAGATAACCAATGCACAGTACGCAGCATTTTTGAATGCCAAAAGCATAGGCAGTAATGGGATTTGGGCAGCGGGAGCGTATCCGACCCAAACC
>JAURYY010000222.1 GCA_030653695.1 Paludibacter sp.
TGCTTCATGTAATAGTTTCATAATGATAGGCGTTAATATATTATAATTAGTAGTCTTAAATCATTCCGATTTATCGGAATGAAAATCCTCCCGATAGACTTCGGCGTGAGCTCAGTCGAACGCTATCGGGATCAATCCGCTTAATCAGCGAGAATCCGCGTTCCATTCTTTTCCATTTCTTCACAGAAAATAGATTCGAAAACTAACCATAAGCCGTCAACTTTGTCTTAGAAATGAGCCATTATTTATTGTTTTACAAATAAAAAAAAACGTTGGGTACAAAAGCCGATAGTCATTATTTTTAAAGTGCAAGTTATTTGTTTCCAAGTGCTCGAAATACTTGCATTTAATGGGTTATACTTGAAATGAAATTACGTAGAGATACACTTTGCATAACCCTCTCTTGATAGCGTTCGACTGAGCTCACGCCGATAGCTATCCCCGATAGCTATCGGGGAAGTCTATCGTAACAACCGGGGGAAATAAATTAAGGGCATCCCATTTTTTGGGACACCCTCAATTACTACCTAAAAAAACCATTTTTGATTACTTTACATCTTTCTGATTAGGACACTTACCTTTTTGAACAGGATGTTTCATTATTTTTTCATGACGTACAGTCCGAATGGTTTGCAATTTTTGAAATTTTTCGTTTCCGAGAATTTTTTGCAATTCTGCATCCGCAACTTTTCTTTCGTTTTCAACCTTCGCTTTCAAATCTTTTTTTATTTTTTGAAATTCATCGATTCGATTGATGCGAATCGCATCTTGTTTTTCAAAAAATCCTTTTAATTTAACTGTTTCGGCATTTGTCAAACCCAGCTCTTCTGTCATTCTGTCTGCTCTCATTTGAGGAGTCACAATTTTTCTTTGCCCGCCTCCGAATTCTTTTCCTCGTCCGCACTGAGCATCTTTGAATTCTTTAGGCTGACATTTCTTCCCCTCAGAACCAGATTGATCCTGAGCAGTTAAAACTATACTAAACATAAATGCGAAAGCCAATACCAACCTTACATACTTTTTCATGATTTTTCTGTTTTTTAATTGTGTTTATTTTGAAATCTATATGTATTGACTTGCTGAATTCAAGTTATAAATGCAACTTTTTTATTTGTTAATAATAATTAATTAATAATTTCAAGAGATAAATGTATCGGCGTCAAAAACGAGAATAACTTTTTTCGGGCTCGAAGGGACGGCCCCAAAAGTTATTTCCCGTTTTAGCCGAATGTACCTGTTATTTCCAAGAATTTTCATTGGCTAATCGGGCTTTTCCATCCAAAACAACAATCGGACTTCCGGCAATGGTTGTTTTGCGTGGTGTAAAGTAAAAAGACCACTAAATGAATGCGGCGATTAATTTTTCTTAAAGAGCAAAAACAAATATATCTTAATGAAACGGGGCTTTTGACCTGACAATACACACTCCCCTTGTTGCGGAAGGTTATATTGAAGTGACAAAACCAATATTCCTTAATGCGGACGGTCACTTTAAAGTGACAAAAGTGCTTCGCAGCGCTGCGAAACCGTTTTGTCAACTGACAAAACAAAAAAACATCAGTGCGAACGGCTTTTGTCAGTCAACAATGCAGAATTACACGCGTGCGAACGACTTTTGTCAGTTCAATATGCCCATTCTTTTTTGTGCGAACGGTTATTGTTGTCCAACAATGCCTTTTTGAATGTTCGGGAATGAGAATTGTCAACTTAAAAAACCAGCTACATTGCATTGGTTGCGACATAGTTATGCAACCCATTTATTAGAAAGTGGAGTTGATTTGCGATATATACAAGAATTATTGGGACATAAAAGTAGTAAAACCACTGCCCCGATAGACTTCGGCGAGAGCTCAGTCGAACGCTATCGGGGTACACACATGTTACTGAAAAAAGTTTACAAAAAATTAAGTCACCGTTTGATGATTTATAAAAAGATTGTATATTTGTAAAAAAATAAAAATGGGAAAAACCGTACAAAGCCATCCAATTTGGGATATATTATACGGATTTTCCGTATATATAAAAGAGTTACAGGCAACCATAAAAGACAAGACTACTACAAGACAAACAATATACTTCATGACTCAAAAGTTCGTATTAGAAAGAATTCATAGAAATACGCCAGAAAAGGAATTATTAGAAGATTTAATTCGTGTTTCCCAAAAAGTGGGAAGAAATCAAATATCCACCAAAGAATATAATCAACTCGGCATTTTCACTTCTTCAACTTATAAGAATAGGTTTGGCTCGTTTACTTTAGCTCTCCAAAAAGCTGGATTATCGCCTTTGAACAATTGGAATGTGCCAAAAGAAGAATTAATTGATGATTTGGTTAGGGTAATAACAGAAACTGGCAATAGACAGATTTCAAAAGAAGAATACATAAAAAAGGGCAAATACTCTTTTGAACCTTTTAAGCGAATTTTTAGAACTTGGTCCAATGCAATAAAGGAAGTTGGCTTAACCCCTCGAAATTATAACATATCTGATGAAGATTGCTTTAAAAATATTGAAAACATTTGGGTCCAATTAGGAAGGCAACCCAGGTATTACGAAATGAAGAAACCTCTTTCTAAATGCAGTGGTCATTTATACGCAAACAAATTTGGAACTTGGACAAAAGCACTTGAAGCATTTGTAGAAAATATAAACAGCGGAGTGCAAACCGAAAATATTATTGATGAAGAAACAAATGTTGATAGCGAGACACAAGAAAAATTTATACCAGCACAAAGACACAAGACAAAAAGAGAAATTGGTTGGCGTTTAAGATTTCTTGTCCTACGGAGAGATAATTTCAAGTGTGTTTCTTGTGGAAAGTCTCCTGCAACGAACGTAAATACAGAACTTCACGTTGACCATATTATATCTTGGGATAAATTTGGAGAAACTGAAATTGAAAATCTTCAGTCGTTATGTAAAGAATGTAATATTGGAAAAAGCAATCTTGATTGGAAAGAATGAATGGCAGCCTATAACAAAGGCTATAACAAATGGCGGGTTTTGGAGTATATTTGAAGCTTCGTCACCCGCACATACATTCGTGTTGGTTGACAGTTAAGTACCACGCAATCCGCCACTTGTCATAGCCTCGACCGTTAGCGGTAAGGTTGCAAACCAAGGCAGAAACGATTAACTTTAGATTTTAAATTTAAAAACAAATATTATGGACAATTCAAAAAAAGGTAAATGCCCTGTCATGCACGGAGCAAATACGGACACCAATAGTTCCGTAATGAGTTGGTGG
>JAURYY010000228.1 GCA_030653695.1 Paludibacter sp.
GTTACATCCGTTACTATAAGTAATAATTCATCTATTCTTGCAAGGGCTGCATGATATAGTTCTTTGCTGATTTTTTTTCTCATTTTTGCTGATATTGTTGATTCAAATAGTTTGACAGTTGATTTTATCATATTCGGAATGTTTCCCTACAAAACGTATGTATATATATCCGTGTGTAAACTGAATAATAACAATTAAACGATACTCATTTCCCTTGATGTTAAAAATAAATCTCTGGTTGCCAATTCCGTCAACATTGTTAAAATCATTTTTTATATCAGCAAAACACTTCCAGTTGGCTTGCTTTGTTTGTTGATACCATTCTTCAAGTGGAATTTTGCTGTTTGGGTGAATCCTGTAAAAGTCGGTTAATTTCCGATGAGAAACAATTTTCATGGTAATTGGTTTAGTGATTGCAAATGTACGAAAATATTCCAAATATCAAAATAATATAATGATTATTTTATAATACGGAATTGATATTGGTATTAAAGAAAGATAATTAGCATCGTAATTGTACATCTTGCAACTTATTTCTTATTTTTGCATCTTATACATGTGCTTCTGAAATAATAATATTAATACCAACAAATAAAAACATTCATTGTTGTCCGATATAAAAAACAACATCAGAATCATTCATTGGTTCGCACCTACGGTGCTTTGCATTGAAGCTCCAGAGGAGCGAACCATTGGTAGCACATGATTCAATACAAACAATGAAGCTCCAGAGGAGCGAACCATTTAAAACAATGAATAATAAAGCATTTCAAGCTATTACAAAAATATTTACCGAACAATAATAAAAAACATTATGAAAAAGACAGCCTTGTTACTTTTGCCTATTCTGCTGTTTTCGGCTTGTGATGAGCCCGAAGTTAAATTAAAAAATGCCGAGCCAATACTCCTGAAAGCGGGAATGGAAAAGCGGGTGCAGCAGGATAATGAATTTGCTTTCGATTTGTTTCGTAAAGTGATTGCCGCTAATACCGAAAAAAATATTTTTATTTCACCGCTGAGTGTGAGTATCGCGTTAGGGATGGCTTGGAATGGTGCTGATGGTGATACAAAAACAGAAATGGCAACCGCATTGAAGATGTCGGGTATGACTGTTGACCAAATCAACGAGTATTACAAAATAATGCAATCCACATTGCCAAAAGTTGATCCTTCAACTACCTTGAATATCGCCAATTCGCTTTGGTACAAACAAGGTTTTCCAGTAAAAAGCGGTTTTTTGCAGGCTAACAAAGATTATTTTGATGCAGAAATCAGGGAGTTGGATTTTTCAAAACCCTCTGCCTTGGATATCATCAATGGCTGGTGTGCCGATAAAACCAATAACCTGATAAAAAATCCATTAGATCAAATTTCTCCCGATGCGGTTATGTATCTGATTAATGCAATTTATTTTAAAGGAATATGGGCAAATAAATTCGATGCAAAAAATACCATTACAGCCAATTTCAATGCCGAAGGAGGTAAACCGGTGCAGGTAAAGATGATGAAGCAACAAAACACTTTTGGTTACAGTGAGGATGAAATGGCGCAATATTTAGATATGCCCTACGGCAACAAGGCTTTCAGCATGACCGTTATATTACCCAATGAAAATAAAACGACAACCGAAGTGTTGAAGAAACTCGATTTGGCGAGCTGGGGAAATGTCGTTGCCGGTATGTCAAAACGCGAAGTTCTAGTGAATATGCCGAAATTCAAAACCAAGGGAAAATATGAGTTGAAAGACCCGCTGATATCCATGGGGATGATAAAAGCTTTTACCGATCAAGCTAATTTTTCAAAAATTGCAGATGCAAAGCTTTTGATATCAAGGCTAATACACAGCACTTACTGCGATGTAAATGAAAAAGGAACAGAAGCAGCTGCGGTTACCATTGTGGAGGTTGTTGCTACTTCCATGCACATTATTCCGGTTTTCAATGCCAACCGTCCTTTTATCTTTGTGATTCGTGAAAACAGCACCGGTGTGATTTTGTTTATGGGTAAAATGGGACAGGTAGAAATGTATGAATAATCATTATTTGTAGATAATATTTCAGGTAAATTGTTTGAGACCTGTTTCAGTTTTGATACTGGAGCAGGTTTTTTTTATATTCCTAAATGCCATTCACAATATTTTTGTAAATTTGCAAGCAAAATTTAAAACCGCTGCTCAATGAACAAAATCGTTGGAAAAGAATATTTCTCACAGAATGTCATAAAATTTGAAGTAGAAGCACCGTTAATAGCAAAATCCCGCAAAGCTGGACATTTCGTGATGGTAAGAGTTGGAGCAAAAGGAGAACGCATTCCATTGACTATTGCTGATGCCGATATTTCCAAAGGAACGATTACCTTAGTTGTACAAATAATGGGCGTTTCGTCTACGAAACTCGCACAACTGAATGTAGGCGACGAAATCACCGACATGGTGGGACCGCTCGGGAAAGCCACACACATTGAAAATTTCGGTACGGTAGTTTGCGCATGCGGTGGTGTAGGTACTGCGCCGATGATGCCCATTGTGGCGGCTTTAAAAAAAGCAG
>JAURYY010000260.1 GCA_030653695.1 Paludibacter sp.
GGCAAATAACTTCAATAACGGCAAAGCCAAATAACTTCAATAACGGCAAAGCCAAATAACTTCAATAACGGCAAAGCCAAATAACTTCAATAACGGCAAAGCCAAATAACTTCAATAACGGCGAAGCCAAATAACTTCAATAACGGCAAAGCCAAATAACTTCAATAACGGCAAAGCCAAATAACTTCAATAACGCCCGCAGGGCAAATAACTTCAATAACGCCCGCAGGGCAAATAACTTCAATAACGGCAAAGCCAAATAACTTCAATAACGGCAAAGCCAAATAACTTCAATAACGGCAAAGCCAATTAACCATTAACTCAACTCACTCCTCAGATTATCAAGTTGTTCGCTGAGTATCTCCCATTCATACATTCTTTGTTCGAGTTCTCGTTGTTTTTTCTGATAAGTCTGAATATATTCATGATCCGATGCTTTGTCGGGCAGTTCGAGTTGTTGGTTCATGTTTTTAAGTTCTGCTTCGAGTACCGACACCTTTTTCTCCACTTCTTCCAATTCTTTTTCAGCTTTGCGAATCTTCCGGTTGTGTTCTTTGCGCAGTTCGTAATTTAGCTTACTATCCGAAATTATGTTTTCCGATTGATTTTCAGTTTGCCTTGTTATGTTTGTAAGCTCTAATTCACGTAAACTGTCCATTTTTTTGTGCTGAAGAAAATCATAAATGCCGCCTAAGTGTTCTATTACTTTTTTATTGCCAAATTCATATACTTTGGTAACTAAACCATCCATAAATTCGCGGTCGTGCGAAACCACAATAACAGTACCTTTAAAAGTTTTTATCGCTTCTTTCAGTACATCTTTCGATCGCATATCGAGGTGGTTTGTAGGCTCATCGAGTATCAGTAAATTGACAGGTTCAAGCAATAAACGAATCATTGCCAAGCGACTTCGTTCTCCTCCCGAAAGAATTTTCACCTTTTTATCCGATGCTTCTCCTCCAAACATAAAAGCACCCAAGATATCGCGTATTTTGGTGCGTACATCGCCGGTAGCCACATAATCGATTGTTTCGAAAACAGTACGATTTTCGTTGAGCAATGCAGCCTGATTCTGTGCAAAATATCCAATTCGAACGCCGTGTCCAATTTTCAGTTTACCCGAAAATTCTATCTCGTTCATGATACACTTCACAAGGGTTGATTTTCCTTCGCCGTTTTTGCCCACAAATGCTACTTTTTCGCCCCTGTTAATAATCATACCTATAGTATCCAGCACCTTATGAGTGTTGTATGCTTTCGACAGATTTTCAATTTCTACCGGAATAATTCCCGAATGTGGAGCAGGTGGAAATTTCAGACTTAACCGCGAGTTGTCATCCATATCCACTTCAAGTCGCTCTAATTTTTCGAGTTGTTTAATGCGCGATTGAACCTGAACTGCTTTGGTGGCTTTGTAACGGAAACGCTCTATAAAATCTTCGGTTTCCTGTATTGCTTTTTGTTGATTTTCCCAAGCACGTACCTGTTGTTCGTGTCGTTCTATTCGTAACTGAACGTATTTGGAGTAGTTTACATTATAATCGTAGATTTTACCCAGCGAAATTTCGATGGTGCGGCTCGTAACGCCATCGATAAAAGCTCGGTCGTGCGACACGAGAATTACAGCACTGCCAGACGTTATCAGGAAATTTTCGAGCCACTGAATCGATTCAATATCCAGATGATTGGTTGGTTCATCGAGCAAAAGCACATCGGGACGCAGCAACAGAATTTTGACAAGTTCGATGCGCATTCGCCAACCACCGCTGAACTCGGCGCACTGTCGATCGAAGTCGGATCGTAAAAAACCGAGACCGGCAAGTGTTTTTTCAATTTCGGAGTGAAAGTTACCGTTACTGATAATTTGTAAATGTTCGTTCGAGTGGGTTAATTTATCAATCAACCGGTGATATTCAGCACTTTCGTAATCGGTGCGTTGTCCGAGTTCCTGATTCATTCGGTCAATATCTGCCTGCAATCCGGTTATATGCTCGAACGCTTTTTCGGCTTCCTGCATTACTGTAGTGCCTTCGTCATGTATCATTTGCTGAGGCAAATACCCGATTGTCAAATCTTTGGGAATAGTAACTCGTCCGCATGTAGGTTGTTGTTTTCCGGCAAATATTCGCAGCAGGGTGGTTTTTCCGGCACCGTTTTTCCCCACGAGTGCAATTCTGTCTTTTGGATTAACTAAGAAACTTATTTCATCGAAAAGCGGTGAACCGCCAAATTCGACCGACAACTGTTCGACAGAGATCATATATTTATAATTTTCGATTTAAAAAATTGACGATTTTCGATTGTAAATCTTCTACCGCTAATTCAGAGAAGGCTCTAAAAAATTGTTTGTTCAATTGATGGGTGTAAAACTGCTTGGTTGATGTGTCCCGTTAGCGTTCGACTGAGCGTTCGACTGAGCTCACGCCGAAATCTCACGCCGAAGTCTCACGCCGATAGCTATCGGCGAAGTCTATTGGGAGTGTTGATTGGTACGACTATATATTTTATTTGCTCAACTTATGAAGTAAAACGACCAATTTTATTATGCCAATAAATTTATTTTGCAAAAACCTCAAAATTGAATTCAAGCATTGGTTTTCAATTTCATTTTGTCAACAGTTCTCCACAAAATATAAGTTAGAGTCGAAGCCAACAAAAAAGCAACAAAAATAAGTAATTCAATGCTCCAGTTTCGTCCAATTAAACCTAAGCCAACAAATAATGTTGATACCAATAAAAGTACGAATGTTACCCCCCTGTGTTTGAGTCCGGTTTTCAATAATAAATGGTGAATATGATTTTTATCAGGGTGAAAAGGTGAAACGCCTTTTTTGATTCTTGTTAACATAACCCTCAACGTATCGTATAAAGGCACCGACAAAACGCATATCGCAACAGCCGGAGCGGCACTCATTTCGAGGTACGCAGGCAGATTGAATGCTAAAGGGTAAGCATTTATTTTGCAAAACTCGAATACATAAAGTGAAATCATATAACCGAGCAACAGGGAGCCGGAGTCACCCATAAAAATCTTACTTTTTTTCCCGAATACATTATACAAAAAGAATACCGAAAGCGACCCGACCATGGCATAAGCCGACATAGCCAGATTAGGATTGTCGGACAGGCTGAAATAAATGGCGAAAAACAGGCTGTATAATATTCCAAGACCCGATGCCAGTCCATCCACTCCATCGATCAGATTCAGTGCATTGATAATAACAATAAACACAAAAAATGAAATTAAATAACTGGTTGGGAGTGAGAGATTAAGAATGCCCAGAAATCCATGCAAATTTTTAATTCTTATGTCGGAAAGAACGATCAGGAAGAATGCGGAAGTGATTTCGCCGATAAGTTTCCACGATGCTTTAATGTCAATTAAATCATCTACAAATCCTACGATTAAAATAATAAAAACACCGATTATACTGTATTGAAGTTGTGAGATAATGCCATAAGAGAAGAAGAATACAGTAAGTAAAAATGAAATAAAAATATTAATTCCGCCAATATTTGGTATATCACCTTTGTGCGATGTCCGTTTATTCGGTTTAACTACAAAATTTCGCTTTTTAGCTATGTTTATTACCAATGGCATAAAACACAATCCGATAGTAAACGAAATAAGTATTGTTAAATATGGCAGCTGATGTATCAGACTGTCAATATATTGCGTGCCAAAGTTTTTTATTTCTAACATTAAATTCACGGTGAATAATATTTATTGCTATATTTTTTTTATTTAAACCTCATTCAGATTAAATATCTAAACTTTCGTACTGAGAATTTTTGCTTTTAAATTCAGGAACAATTTTTTTCATTTGCGAAACTGTCATATAACTTTTACACAAATGACTGTATTTAATCAATTCATCAATTTGTTCCGAAACATCATCGAAATCATATTCCTGCACTTTGGCAACCATTATTTTCGAATTATAAGTTTCGATGGTCGTCTCTTTATGATTCAAAAGTTCCTCGAATAATTTTTCGCCGGGTCGTAAGCCGGTATATTCAATTTTTATATCTACATCGGGTATCAATCCGGCTAATTTAATCATTTTGCGGGCAAGGGTTGTTATTTTTACCGGTTTACCCATGTCAAAAATAAAAATTTCGCCTCCCTTACCCATAATACAAGCTTCAAGCACAAGCATACATGCTTCGGGTATGGTCATGAAATAACGAATAATATCGGCATGCGTTACAGTGATCGGTCCTCCTTTTTCAATCTGGCTTTTAAAGAGCGGAATTACCGAACCGTTCGATCCCAAGACATTCCCGAATCGGGTAGTAATGAATTTGGTATCTATGTTTCCCCGAGCTATCAATTTTTTATTGAGCGATTGAACATAAATTTCGGCTATTCGTTTTGATGCTCCCATAATATTGGTGGGGTTCACTGCTTTATCAGTCGAAATCATTACAAAACGCAGGACTTTGTATTTTACAGCCAAATCAGCCATAATTTTTGTTCCTTCTACGTTTGCCCTGACACTTTCAACAGGGTTGTCTTCCATCAATGGAACATGTTTGTATGCAGCAGCATGAAATACAAAATCGGGTTTATACAAATCCATTAAATATTCCATTCTTTCTTTATCGCGAACATCTCCAATAAAAACAATGAAATTCTGATCTGGAAATTTTTCCTCGATTGATAATTTTAAATAATGCAGCGGAGTTTCGGCTTGATCCATCAAAATTATTAATTTTGGATGATAGGTGCTTATCTGAATGGCTAATTCGCTTCCGATTGAACCGGCAGCACCTGTAACAAGAATAACTTTTGAGTTAATCTCTTCCGCAATTTTATCAGTTAAGATTTCTATTGCAGGTCTTTCGAGCAAATCCTCAATCTGAACCGATTTTATCTGCTTCAATGTAGGTACATCGTTTTTCCAGATACTCATTGGCGGCAATGTGAGTATCGAAATGTTGTTGTTCAGAAAAATGTCTAATTCAGATTCGGTGTTTATCTGATTCATTTTCTGCGGCGTAACAATAACCGTCTTGGTTTTTTTTACAATGATATTTTTTAAAGTACGTTCATTCAAATTGTAAACTTTTACGCCTCTGATGATTCGTTGTGAAGCATCTCCATCGTCATCTATAAATCCTACAAGTTTGTATTTTACTTCTTCCTGTTGCGATTGTAACATTTTAGCAATTCCGATGGCTGCCTGTTTTGTTCCATAAATCATTACCGGAATTACATGACCCCGATTTTGAGTTATTATATCGAAGGTGGTTTTTACGGTAAGCCGAATGATAAATAAAGGCACAAATGATAGAAATCCGTAAAGCAAAAGTCCGGAAAGGTAAAATAAACAATGTGTAGAGTCTTTACAAAAAATGAGACTAACAACAATTAAAAAAACAACATTTATAAATACGGCTAATATAAGTTTAATAGCATCAATATACCCCGAATACCTTAATACTCCCGAATAAGTATGAAAAAGCCAGAAAAAAGCAATCTGAGCGCTTAAAACCAAAACTAACCGCTGATTGAATGACAATAAATCAGTAGTTGTTATGTCCTTGAATATTTCTGTTGAAACATAATTTGCAATAAAATAGGAACCCGCACAAACTGTGATATCAATAATTAAAACTACCCAGCGTGGCAAATATTTAAATGAAATTAAATGCGAAAATATATCTGAATTATTCAATTTATCTGTTTTTTCTTTCATATACAAACCGAAATTTTAAAGGTTCAATTTTTGGTGTACAAAGATAAATTTAATATATGAATATAAAACTCTTGATTAGTTAATAAATCTTTTTATGTGACGAAAATCTACCCGACAGCATTAATAATTCAACAACTGTTAACAACAGTCATAAATACAATAAACATCTCATTTTCCTTATACTAAAGTTACATATCATATTAATAAACAGCGTATTGAATTATTATTTAAACCAAGTTCTTATATCACTTTCCCTGTTTGATTACAGTTTGAAAATAAATTTCATATCTTTGTAAAAAAAATCAGATAAGTATGTCGATTCATAACGAAAACATTAGAAGAGTTACCACACAACGGGTGTTGGAAATGAAGCAACGGGGCGAAAAAATAAGCATGTTAACCGCTTACGATTATACCATGGGCAGTATTGTTGATAGAGCCGGTATCGACATAATTCTTGTGGGAGATTCAGCATCGAATGTTATGTGCGGAAACCTGACCACTTTACCCATAACGCTTGATCAGATGATTTTCCTTGCAAAATCGGTTGTTCGGGGCGTAAACCGCGCATTAGTTGCAGTTGATATGCCTTTCGGGTCATATCAGGGAAATTCGAGAGAAGCCATTGCTTCTGCTATTCGCATCATGAAGGAGTCGCACTGCGATTGCCTGAAACTCGAAGGCGGCGAAGAAGTTTTAGAGTCCGTAAAACGAATTTTAAGTGCAGGGATACCTGTCATGGGTCATCTGGGACTTATGCCTCAATCCATCAACAAATTCGGAACATACACCGTCAGAGCAAGGGAGGAAGCCGAAGCCGAAAAATTAATCAGGGACGCGCATTTGCTCGAAGAAGCCGGATGTTTTGCGCTCGTGCTCGAAAAAATTCCTGCTCAATTGGCAACTAAAGTAGCTAAGAAACTTTCTATTCCGGTTATTGGGATTGGTGCCGGCGGGGGAGTGGATGGGCAGGTATTAGTTTTACACGATATGATAGGCTTAAACAATGAATTTTCACCGCGGTTTTTACGCCGCTATGCCAATGTGCAGGAAGTAATGCACAAAGCCATTGAAAACTATGTTCGCGATGTAAAATCGGCTGATTTCCCCAACGAAAAGGAACAGTATTAAATACTAAACATCATGACATCAACCGCTGACAGGGTAAATAACCGCTGACAGGGTTGAAAATGGATTGGATTTGTGAAATCTCAAACCCCTGAAACCCCTGAAACTCTTGAAACTTTTGAAACCCCTGAAACTCTTGAAACTTTTGAAACTCTTGAAACCCCTGAATCCCTATCCAGATTCCTACCGTTATTTAGCATTCATTATTTAACCGGTACTTTTAAGTCCTGCCGAAATGGCTGTGGTAATCATAAGTAATTTATCAAGTAAATGCTCATTATCAGCTTTTTCTTCTTCACTCAATGATCGCCACTTGATCATCAATTCAATATGTTTTTGATGCAAAACCTGCAACGCATTTTTTCTTTTCTCGATATTGCTCAACAGGCTTAAACGCCGACTTTTGGCTTCGGCTCCGAGCATGTCAATAATATGCTCTTTAGCATCGTTATAATCTTCGAGGATAAGTTGTAAAAACTCATCGGCTAAGGCTTTGTTTTTGACTAATGCCGCATATTTTTTCATAAGCTCTGTATCGGCATTCAATAGGTTTGTTTCTATTTGAATTAGATTGTAACGTAAAAACGGCCATTTATGAGCATAAGTTTTTAGTTGTTCGTAATATTCCGGATAGTCATTTTTAAGGGTTTTCAGTGCTGAACCAGCTCCATACCAGGCGGTAAGGTTAAATCGCGATTGATTCCAGCTGAATACCCAAGGAATGGCTCTAAGGTCGTTCAGTGTGCGTTCGCCGGTTCGCCGTGCCGGACGTGAGCCTATCCGGCTACGCTCCAAGATGTCGATGGGTGTTGCCTCGCTGAAAAATTCGATAAAACCTCTTTTGTTAATTAACTGTGTGTATTGTTGTTGCGAAATTTCGGCTAATTTTTCCATCGCCTCGAAAGGAAAATTACCTTTCGCGATGGGATGTTTCGTATAAGCAGTTTGTAACGTAACACCCGAAAGTAACATTTCTAAATTGTAAGCGGCATTAAACATATTTGCAAATTGCTGCGCTATGGTTTCGCCCTGAACGGTAAATTTTATTTCGCCCTGAACACTTCCTTGCGGCATGCTTTCCATAAATCGGTGATACTTTCCGCCACCACGACTTATGGTACCGCCAATGCCATGGAAAAAACGTATGGGAATGTTGTTTTTATCGCCCGAAGCTGTCAGATTTTGTTCAGCACAATGTACATTCCATCGGCTCGAAACTATTCCGCCATCTTTATTACTGTCGCTGTATCCAAGCATAACTTCGTGCGATTCGGAACTTGATCCAAAGTGATGTTTGAAAACCGGATGCTGAAAATATGCATCCATAATTTTGTCGGCAAGTTGCAGGTCGTCAATTGTTTCGAATAAAGGAACTACCTGAAGCGATGTGTCGGATAAACCTACTTCGCGCAAAAACAAATATACTACAAGTAAATCGCTAATACCGCGTGTCATACTCACTATTAATGAACCTATTCCTTCGTGCCCGTATTTGTCAATATGATTTTTTATTGCCACAAAGCATTCGAGTACAGCATTTGCCTCTTTCCCGACCGAGGTATTGGCAACCACAAATGGTCGTTTACTTGTTAGTTCATCGGTAAGGAATTTGATACGTTCTTCCTCGGTCCATTTGCTGTATTGCCAGTTCTCGAACGATGACACTTGCAATAACTGTTCGATGGCTTTTTCGTGAAATGCACTGTTCTGGCGTATGTCCAAGCGTACTAAATGAAAGCCGAAACACTGAACCTGCCGTTCGAGCGGGAAAAGCAAATCGTTGACAATGCGCTTGGCATTGATCTCTGTCAGGCTTTCGCGTAGCAGTTTCAATTCGGTTTGCAATTCGGATACTTGCCTGTAATAGGTACTTTCGATTTCAAAAATTTCGTTGATCGTATTGTCGAGTTTTACACACATCAGGCTTACATATTGCCGCCAAGGTTCACCCGGATTGCGTGCAGTTGCTTTTTTTCCTGCATCCGACAAAGTTGCCTGTAGTAATTCAATGGCTTCAATCAAATATTGAGGTATGGTGTTTTGTCCATCCGAGAAAGTCATTTTGGCTGATAAATCATGCAAACTCTCTTTGATTATATTCAGTGCGGCTTTTCGGTGAAGTTGCAATGTAGTGGCTGTAACGTCTGCAGTTACAAACGGATGCCCGTCGCGGTCGCCTCCCACCCAGCTTCCGAAGTGCAAAACCGGAAATTGTTCGGGAGCATTTAGCGTGTCGGGCGAAAATCCGGCATCAGTCCATGAGTATTTTAATTTCAAATCGCTTGCAGTTAAAGCAAGCGGAAAAACTCTGGTGAAATAGTGCATTACATTATTTCTTTCGGCCGAAATATCGGGTTTTTCGAGATGTATTTCACGGGTTCGCCACCAGCGCTCTAACTTCGATTTAATGTCTTCGACAATGGCTTTGCGTTCGTAAGGCGACCACATGCTGTTTTCCTTTTTTACGAGCAACAGATATATTTCGCGGTGTAAATCGAGCACCGAAACTCGTTTTGCCTCTGTTGGGTGAGCTGTGAGCACCGGCATTACTTTTACCTGACAAAGTAACGCTGCGATTTCCTTCTCGGTTAATCCGTAAGCAAGTAAACGACTGAAAGTTTCGCCCCACGAGCCCCGAATAGAAGCCATTCCCAAATTTTTTTCCAATTTGCGGCGAAACTGTACTGCTGCATTTTCTTCAACTAAATTCATTAACTGGAATGAGATGCTATAGGCTTGTGTCAACTTCTCGTCCGAATACTGTTCGCTGTCAATTAATTGTTTGTCGGGATTTTCTGTCGAAAAAATCGACGCAATTTTATCTTCGTCAATATCTTTCAAAACTTCAGCAAAATACCCCAACACTTTTTTCATGTCATTTTGTATTTTGAATAATCCGTCTTTTTCTATTTGGTCTTTTGTTAAATAAACAGGAATATTGCTCGTCATTTTTTATAAATTTAGTTTGTAATAATACTTTTGCTTAAATGACTATCGGTTTTTACACCTAATTTGATTTTTTGATAGGGCTTGTTGAGTTTTTAGAAAAATATCTATTAGAAATTCTATGCAAAATAGAATATATAGTTGAAATTAGCTAAATCAACAAGGTTTAGATTCATCGTGTTAACATCATTCTATTAAGGTTAAAAAAATAATCACTACATTATAAATTTGAATAAACTCCACACAGTCAGCGATTATGTTTTATCTCAAAACCTTATTTTCAATTTTGGAACCTTAATAGAAAAAAATAAATTACAAAATCTTACCTTATTTTTTTGATAAATCATTGATTAAATTTACTATTTGCACAAACATAATAATACTACCTTTGGGTGCAAAAGCCGATAGTCATTTTTGCTTATACGTACGCCATCAGGTGTGGTAATTATTTTAAGTATTTATTATTAATCTGATATATTAATGTGTCGTTATAAAATCAATTAGCACTTTGATAATAAGAATATTACACTGATAATTATAAAATACTTTGTTATTTATCTCGAAATAAATTTTCACGCAAAGTCGCAAAGACGCAATTTTTTACTTT
>JAURYY010000261.1 GCA_030653695.1 Paludibacter sp.
AAAGGTTGGATAAAGCACCGGATTCCTTTTAACGTTTTATTTTCATTTGTAAGAACCTGTTGTAGTTCATCTATTTTTACTAACTTTGCATCCAATCCATAAGAGTGGTGTTTTGGTAATTTTACGACTTTGTCTGTAACTGCCTCGAAGATAGTAAGATAATCGCAAATTCCACTCTTTTTAATAATCTTTAATCTCTCATTGTCAACAACTTATTTTCATGCGAAACTTTAGTTCAAAATATATGGGAGCAATATCTGCTGATCAGGTTTCTGATGCACTTAATAATGCAGATATCGTACTTCATGTGGAATCATTTAAAAAAAACGAAAAGATGAAAACACGACTGTCTTTTTCTACAAAAATTGTAGATTGTTTAGCCAGTGGATGGTGTGTAATGGACATTGGCTGGCACGAAGCTGCAAGTATCGATTACTTTATACAAAACGATGCTGCTTTGGTGGCTTTCGATGAAAAATCAATTGCTGAACAACTAAAAAAGGTTGTTGAAAATCCGGATTTGTTAAACGAATATGCCCAAAAAGCGTGGGAGTGTGGGAAACGGAATCATCAAATCGAAGATATACAACATAATCTTTATAAGGATATTTATTCACTTGTCAATAAAGATTTATGAAAGTACTCTATATTAATGCAGTGAGTGGAATAAGAAGCACCGGACGCACTTACACCGAGATTGCTGATTACCTGAATAACAATGGACATGAAGGCTACATCGCCTATTCAGCAGGAATACCATACTCAAAAGGATATAAAATCGGCACCAGATTGGATACTATACTACACGGGTTTTTTTCCCGTATTTTTGGCTTGCAGGCTTATTTCTCTAAATCGGCTACAAAAAAGTTAATCCATTACCTGTCCGAACTAAAGCCCGATGTCATTCATTTGGGTAATTTACATGGTAATTTTATAAATTTGGAAATTCTGCTTACTTATCTGGCTGAAAATGATATACCGACCGTAATTACCCTGCACGATTGTTGGTTTTATACCGGTAAATGCACCCATTACACTGTAGATGATTGTTTTAAGTGGCAAATCGCTTGTGGAACTTGCCCTAGATTGAATAAAGATAATCCCAGTTGGTTTTTCGACCGAACCCAAGAAATGTTACGCGACAAGAAGGACTGGTTTGCCCGTATTCCCCGTTTGGCTGTGGTAGGGGTTTCCGATTGGGTAACTAATGAAGCCCGGCATTCATTTTTGTCCTCTGCTAAGATTGTTACACGTATTTATAACTGGATAGATTTGGAAATGTTTAAGCCGGTTGATGGTTCAGTTATCCGAAAAGAACTTGGAATAACTGATAAATTTGTAATCCTAGGTGTAGCTAGCGGATGGAACAATGCAAAAGGCCTGAATAAATTCATCGAAGTATCAGGTATTATTCCTCCTGAAATGCAGATAGTACTGCTTGGCAATATAAGCAGTAATATTAAGTTACCTGACAATATCATTCACATTCGCGAAACCCACAATGTGTCGGAACTTGTGGAATATTATTCCCTGGCCGATGTGTATCTGCATCTTTCTAAAGAAGATACTTTTGGTAAAACGATTGCAGAAGCCTTAAGCTGCGGTACGCCTGCTATTGTACTCAACTCCACTGCCTGCCCTGAGATAGTGGGTGATGAATGTGGAATAATTATAAATGAATATCAGACTTCAGCCGTACTTAACGCAGTTTTGACGATACGTGAAAAAGGTAAAATATTCTATTCGGCTGATGCTATAAATCGTGTTAAGCAAAAATTTAATGCAACTTCAAATATCGATGAGATTACAACGCTTTATGAGCAAATGATTAATTATGTGGATTAACTTAGTTGTAATTCTTAGTACGATACTACTGGGCTTGTATTATATGCAAACAGAGAAAATCGTTCGTTATAAGAACAAATCTGTTGTTGTAGCAACAAGGATACATTTGGACTGTAAACTATATATCATTATAATCAGTGAATTGTTGATATTGCAATCGGGGCTGAGAAATATAGCGGTTGGAGCTGATACGTATGCTTATTACGAAGCATTTGAACGTGTAAAATCAACGTCATGGGGGCAAATTTTTGAAACTTTCAAACAATATTACCAACTTGGGGAAGGGAAAGACCCCGGCTATTTGATTTTTCAAAAGTTCATCCAATTGCTTGTGACCGATTATCAGGTTTATCTGATACTTGTAGCCGTGTTATTCTTTACTTCCTTAGGTTATTTTATTTACAAAAACAACCTGTATATTACCGATGTTATGTTTGCTTTTGTATTGTATTCAGCTTTGTTTGCATTTATCAGGTATAACTATGTGGTAAAATTGTCAAACCGCCATAAAATATACTATATTGCTCTTTCCATTGCTCTTTTTCTTACTCCACTTACCTGGGTCAATCCCTCAACCATGAGAGTGATGCAGTATTTCTCTATATTTCTTTTGTTGTTACTGCCTCAGGTTTTCAATTCGTTCGATATTGACAATAAAGCACTGAAAACTAGAATAATATTTTTGACAATATTTGTATTGGTAGTTTTATCCGTGATATCTGGCTGGGGGAGTGAGTATAAGTTCTTCTGGCAGGAAATGCAATTGGGCGAAAATTAAAGATAAATAAACCGTATGAGAAAGGAAATAAAATACATTGGTTTTTACGATTTGCCCAATGCAAAAGGAAGCAGGGTTTCTACTTTAGCAGCCATTAATAAAATGGATTATATTGCTGAAGCTATCAATCGGGCAGGCTTTGATGTGCATATCGTTTCACCTGCATGGTCATCGGATAATGGTTCAAGGTCAACCGCGCAAAAGGGAGAAACCATTCATATCCACCCGAATAAAAAGGTGACTTTCTGTCCTACATACTCCACCGAGAATAAGATAACACGTAACCTGAAAATTATATTTACACTTATCTGGTTGTTTTTATGGTTGATTAAAAACGTAAAACGAAATGAAAAGATAATTGTGTACCATGTACAGTGGTTATCGCTTCCATTACGTTTAGCAAAAAGGTTAAAAGGCTTTAATCTCATACTTGAAGTGGAAGAATTTTATGGTAATGTATGGAAAAATAAAAACATTCTGAATAAATGGGAACAGAAATTAATTAAAAGTGCTGATAGTTACATCGCGGTTTCGGATGTATTAGCAGAGTTATTGGGTGAAAAAGTGAAAGCGGTGGTGTATGGTAGTTACTTAGTGCCAGATTTTAATAATACCAACCCTTATTTTTTGAATGATAAAATTAATGTGGTTTATGCCGGTTCTATTGATGACACAAAAGGTGGAGCATTTAATGCCGCAAAATGCGCTGAACTGTTACCTGTAAATTATATTGTTCATATATTAGGCTCAGGTAACATACAGATAAAAAATGAATTGTTAAAACAGATTGATTTAATTAATATTAAATTAGAAAGAAGTGCATGCATATACCATGGTGTATTAAATGGAAAAAATTACGATGAATTCTTATTCAATTGTCAAATAGCTATAAATCCGCAAAAAGAAGGTAAGTATATGAATACTGCTTTTCCGTCAAAAGTGATTTCATATCTTTCTCATAATTTAAGAGTTGTCAGTACCAGAATAAATAGTATCGAAAAGTCAAAATTGAGGTATTTAATTACTTTTTCAGAAGACGATCAACCAATAAATATTGTTCAGTCTATTTTGTCGATTGATTTTAATAATTTATATGATAGTGCTTCTGAAATTAAAAAATTAAATGATGATTTTGTTATTAATTTAATGACTATCGGGTTTTGCACCCAATAAAAAATTATTAACTTTGCAAGTAACAAAATACAAGCATTTTTAAGCCTAATACCGATTTTTGCGTAACATGATCAAATACTTTGGTTACTCCTTCGATAAGCTTTCCGGTTTTCTCTATCAGCGTATCATCAATGATATAACAGCGTATAGTCCCCTTTTCCGGTTCT
>JAURYY010000263.1 GCA_030653695.1 Paludibacter sp.
CTTAAATCATTCCGATTTATCGGAATGAAAATCCGTTTTCAATCCGCTTAATCAGCGAGAATCCGCGTTCCATTCTTTTCCATTTCTTCACAGAAAATAGATTCGAAAACTAACCATATACCATCAACCTTGTCTTAGAAATGAGCCATTATTTATTGTTTTACAAATATTAAAAATACGTTGGGTACAAAAGCCGATAGTCATTTTATTCAATTTGGCTTCAATTTCTTCGAAAGTCCTGTAAGGACGAAATTATGGTGAAAAATGATGAAAATTTCAACAAAGCCCCATCGGGGCGAAATTATAGCAAACCCATATTCAAAGCGATTTTCAGACATAAACGAATAAGTTTACAGGACAACAATGAATGATTATGTTTTTATTTGATGAACAACAAAAATAGTCTAAATTCACAATTTCACACAAATTGCAATATGAATTTAATAAAATTAAAGTTTTTATCGATAAAGAACAAATATAAACTTAGTAAATGGTAGATATTAAACACGATAGCGTTGATAGACTGGTATTGTTTTGGTTTTTTTAAATTACAATTTTAATTTTGTAAACCGCATCGGATGTTTTTACAACGATTTAATTAATCCAACATAATAGTAAGTAAAGCATAGATTTACAGCGTTATATCCGCATTGAATCTTATATCATGGCTCTTGGTTCTATATTATTAAAGTAGCAGTAACGACATATCATAATCAATCATACTATTTATATTGTTGAATAATAACTAATTGACATTATTTACTTTGAAACATTATTTACTTTACAAACTCTTATACTTGGATGTTTGTGTTGTATATTCATAAAATTTTGTGTAATTTTGTACGCTTTTTTGGAAAAGAAAGTGTGATGGGAAATTAAGCGACAAATCACTTAAAAATAACACGCTTGAATTTTGAGTAACACAAAAATATTATTAAACAATGAAAAGATTTGGATTAAAAGGAACAGTAAGAACTGACCTTGGAAAAAAAGCTACGAAAGCCGTACGTGTAGGCGAAAATGTTCCGTGTGTGCTTTATGGTGTAAAAAACAATGTTCATTTTACATCTACTGTAGCCGATTTACGCAAACTTATTTATTCGCCCGATGTGTTCGTGGTCGAATTAGACATCGATGGAGAAAAATGTAACGCAATAATGAAAGATTTGCAATTTCATCCGGTAAGTGATAAGGTATTACATATTGATTTTTATCAGGTGACTGAAACAAAACCGGTAGTAGTTGAAATTCCGGTGAAGCTCACTGGGCTTGCCGAAGGTGTGAAAGCAGGGGGTAAATTAAGCTTAGAAATGCGCAAACTAAAAGTGAAAGGTGTTTATTCCGAAATTCCTGAACATATTACAATCGATGTAAGTTCATTAGGATTAGGAAAAACAATTCAAGTTGCTAAGGTTGAAGCTGAAAACCTTGAATTGCTTAATGCTAAAAATGCCGTTGTTGCTCAGGTTAAATTAACAAGAGCTGCTCGTGGTGCTGCTGCAGTTGCTGGTAAAAAATAATTCATTCTGCAATGAAATACTTAATTGTTGGATTAGGTAATATTGGCGTCGAATATCAAGATACCCGCCACAACATTGGTTTTACAATATTGGACGCTTTTGCTAAAGCGTCCAATGTTTTTTTTACTGAAAATCGGTATGGTGCTACCTGTAACGTAAAACTCAAAGGACGCACCCTTATTTTGCTCAAACCTTCAACGTTTATGAATCTGAGTGGAAATGCATTGCGATATTGGATGCAAAAAGAAAAAATTGAGATTGAAAATGTTTTGATAGTGGTCGATGATTTGGCTCTGCCATACGGAACACTGCGGCTCAAACCCAAGGGGTCGGATGCCGGACACAATGGTTTGAAAAATATTCAGGATGTTTTGGGACACAATAATTATAACCGCTTAAGATTCGGTATTGGAAGCGACTATCTGCGCGGACGTCAGGTTGATTATGTGTTGAGTAAATGGATACCCGAACAGGCTTCAGTAATTCCTGAACGTTGCGAACGGGCTGTAGATATAATTCAGAGTTTTTGCCTTACAGGAATGGAATTGACAATGACACAATTTAATGGAAAGTGAACGAGGAAACAAGAAAACAAGTAGAAGGCAGCAAGCAGCAAGCAAGGGGGCATGCCCCCTTGTACCTCCGAAACGAGTAGAAAAGAAAACAAGAAAACAGGAGACATGGAAACGTACATATTAGAAAGTTGTCAACTTGTTCACTCGTCAACTCGTTCACTTATATTAAAATATGAAAACCGAAGTACGTATTGATAAATGGTTGTGGGCAGTTCGTTTGTTTAAAACACGCACATTAGCAGTCGAAGCCTGTAAAAAGGGTAAAGTGATTATCCGGAATATTCAGGTTAAACCATCGCGCAATGTTAAAGTTGGCGATGTGGTTTGTATAAAACGTAACCCCATCCTTTTTTCGTTCAAGGTGCTGGCTTTATCCGAAAACCGCATGAATGCAAAATTAGTTCCGGGTTTTATGGAAAACGTGACTACAGCCGACCAACTTGAACTGATTGAACTCGGGAAACTCGCCGGACAAACGGGTCGTGACCGAGGAACGGGACGTCCTACCAAAAAAGACCGCCGTAATATCGAAAATTTTACCGAACCTGTATTTATGGACGAAGAAGGTGATTGGAATTTTTGAGGATAAAGACCCCTAACCCCTAAAGTGGGATATGGGCATGCATTTGAAATCATGATGAACACATTAAAATTCATTGAGTTTTAATGTAAAATAATACAAATTTGTTTAATTCCCCTTTAGGGGTTAAAGGTTTATGTTTATAGCCAGCAAACTTAAAAAAGAAAATATCTGCGAATATCTGTTGTATATGTGGCAGATAGAAGATTTAATTCGTGCATTCAACCTCGATATAGATGTTGTAAACCAACGAATTGTAGCACCATATCCGGTTGAAAATGAAACTGAACGCAAAGAATTATACGAATGGTACGAGAGTTTGATTGAAATGATGCGGTTAGAAAATGTTACATCAAAAGGACATTTGCAATTGAACAAAAATATTATTATCGACCTTGATGATTTTCATAATTTAATACTGAAATCGGGGAAAGTACCTGCATATAACCATGTTTTTTTTCGTGTTTTACCATTGATAAACCAGTTTCGACAGAAAGGTGAAGCCGAATTAAGCGACATTGAACAATGTTTTAATTTTCAATATGGTTACATGTTATTGCGTATGAAAAAAACTGAAATTACTCCTCAAACCCAACAAACTCAGACCGAAATTAGTAAATTCATGACTTTGTTGGCAAAAAATTATCAGTTGCACGAAACCGGCGAACTTGATCTCGAAGATTAATACGACCTTTGTGTTTTAAGCGAATTAAACTTTTTTATATTCTGAATTTTTCTTACCTTTGAAATCGCAAATAAGAATAAACCAAAAAATTAATAAATTATGAAAGGCATAGTACTTGCCGGAGGTTCCGGTACACGTTTATACCCAATTACAAAAAGTATTTCAAAACAAATTATACCGGTTTACGATAAACCAATGATTTATTATCCTTTATCGATTCTGATGCTTGCCGGAATTAAGGAAATCCTGATTATTTCGACACCCCAAGATATACATTTGTACGAAAATTTATTGGGTAACGGCGATGATTTGGGTATTAAACTTGTGTACGCCATTCAACCTTCGCCCGATGGTTTGGCTCAGGCATTTATTATTGGTGAAAAATTTATCGGTGATGATAAAGTATGTATGGTGCTGGGTGATAACATTTTTTATGGATTCGATTTCTCACGCACTTTGCGCGAAGCAACTCAACTTGAAGATGGAGCTTTAGTTTTCGGATACTATGTGAATGACCCCGAACGGTATGGTGTGGCTGAATTTGATGCTAATGGCAAAGTGTTGAGTATCGAAGAAAAACCCCTACAACCCAAATCAAATTACGCTGTTACAGGTTTATATTTTTACAGTAACGATGTGGTTAAAAAGTCGAAAGGACTCAAACCTTCGAAACGTGGCGAGTTGGAAATCACCGATTTAAATAAATTGTATCTCGAAGAAGAACGGCTTAACCTGAAAATAATGGGGCGTGGTATGGCTTGGCTCGATACGGGAACACACGACAGTTTGCTCGAAGCATCGAATTTTATTGCTACCATCGAAAATCGGCAGGGATTGAAAGTGGCTTGTCTCGAAGAAATTGCTTATCGCTCTGGATATATAAATAAAAAACAATTGCTTAAATTAGCTGAACCACTCAAAAAAAATCATTACGGCGAATATCTCATTAAAATTGCCAACGAAGGATATTAATGCAATACATAATTGGATAATGCTCAATTTGAAAAAATATGCATTATGAATTATGAATTGTTAATTATGCATATATGGAAATAATAAAAACCCCAATTCAGGACTTACTTATCATAAAACCCCGTGTATTTGCCGATTCGCGCGGATACTTTTTCGAATCGTATAACCAGAAATCACTTCGCGAAGCCGGTATCGATATTCTTTTTTGTCAGGATAATCAATCCAAATCAAGTTATGGCGTACTTAGAGGATTACATTATCAGTTGAATCCTCACAGCCAGTCGAAATTGGTATCGGTGGTGCGGGGGGTAGTTTGGGATGTGGCGGTGGATTTGCGCAAAAATTCGCCTACTTTCGGACAATGGTTTGGTGTAGAACTATCCGAAGAAAACTTCTTGCAATTTCTTATTCCGCAAGGTTTTGCTCATGGTTTCTCTGTGTTGAGTGAATCAGCCGTTTTTTTGTATAAATGTGATGAATTTTATAATCAAACACTCGAAAGAGGGATAATGTACAATGATCCGGCATTGTCCATCGATTGGAAAATATCAGCTGATAATATCATTATTTCAGAAAAAGATACAAAGCACCCATTACTCAAAGAAGCCGAAATGAATTTTTGACTTCCCCCGATCTACAGTTAAAAACTGAAAAGTCATTTTGCATTGGATTATTTTCAAAACATCAATACAAACTTTTTGAATGAACAGAATATTAATCACCGGCAGTCGCGGGCAACTTGGTAACGAAATGCAACAAGCTGCAGTACGTTTTCCTCAATTCACCTATTTTTATACCGATGTTGAAGAACTTGACATAAGTGATAAAAACGCACTCGAATTTTTTGTAAAAGAAAACAGGGTAGATGTTATTGTTAATTGTGCCGCTTATACTGCTGTAGATAAAGCCGAAGACGAGGTAGAGCTGTGTTACGAAATTAATAATGAAGCAGTTCGCAACATAGCCCAAGTGGCTGCAATCAACCATTTGAAAGTGCTGCATATTTCGACCGATTATGTGTTCGATGGAACAAATTATGTGCCTTACACCGAAGATCAGCCCGTTTGTCCCGCTACAGTTTATGGCAAATCGAAATTAGCTGGCGAAAGAAGCCTAATTGAGAACTGCGAACAATGGATAATTATTCGTACTGCGTGGCTTTATTCTTCTTATGGAAATAATTTTGTAAAAACAATGATGAAACTTGGAAATGAAAGAGATTCATTAAATGTGATTTACGATCAGATAGGCACACCAACTTATGCTGCCGATTTAGCCGACACAATCCTGAGAGTACTTAGTTACGGAACATTTGTTCCCGGGGTTTATCATTTTTCTGATGAAGGTGTGTGCTCATGGTACGACTTCACCAAATCTATTCACCGCATTGCCGGTATTAAATGCGATGTTCGCCCCATAGAAACTAAAGATTACCCTACTCGAACGCCTCGTCCTCATTACAGCGTACTTAACAAAGCAAAAATTAAAGCAACTTTTGGAATTGCCATTCCACATTGGGAAGAAAGTTTGGAAAATTGTATTTTAATTTTGAAAAAACAATAATCAGTGTTTGTAAAGTTATAAAGTTTATAAAGTTATAAAGTTCATAAAGTTTGTAAAGTTTATAAAGTTCATAAAGTCAATAAAATCAATTAGTTATTATTCGAAGATATAAATAGTTTAAATGACTTTGATATTTCAAAACCAAAAAAGCTGCCTTTTAAGGCAGCTTCTTTCAATTTATTTTCTTTATCAAATCCATTCCGGTATAAATTGCTTTTTCGTTCAGCGGTAGCAAATGATGATGTCGGGAAGGCAACGATTTTTTTAATCCTTTCAGTACATTTTCAATTTTGACGATGGGTCTCACTTTTAATAACCCTCCTAAAATAATCATGTTCATTATTTTAGCAGCATTATTGGCATAAGCATATTCCGTAGCATCAATTCGATAAATATTTATATCGGTGCGTGTGGGAAGTTTACGTAATCCATTCCCATCAAAAATCAGCGTTCCTCCCGGTTTAACGAGTTTCTCGAACCTGTCGAGCGAGGGTTGGTTTAATACAATTGCAGTATTGTACGCATTCAATACTGGAGAACTGATGCGTTCATCGCTAAGTATGACCGTCACATTGGCTGTTCCACCTCGTTGTTCGGGACCATAAGAAGGCATCCAACTTACTTCCTGTCCTTGCATAAGTCCCGAATAAGCCAATATCTTTCCCATCGACAGCACTCCTTGTCCGCCAAAACCTGATATTATTATTTCTTCAATCATATTTTTTATGTTAAGTCGTGATAGCAATATGACACCTTGAGAATATTTTTAATTTTCTTTTGTGTCAAAAGTTAGTTTTTTCTGATTATTTTTCGATTAAATTGAAATTAAATATTTTTTAAATCTCCCATCGGATATTCAGGGAACATGTTTTCGACCATCCAGTTGTTCGATTCGGCAGGAGTCATTTTCCAACCCGCACTGCAGGTTGAAACAATTTCGATAATTGAAGTTCCTTTGTTAAGCATTGAATTTTCAAAACCTTTCTGAATGGCTTTTTTTGCTTTTCGTACCGAACCCATCGTATGTACACTTTGTCGGGTTACATAGCAAACTCCTTCCATTTGTGCTAATAGGTTGGAAATGTTCAATGGATAACCGTTTATTGGAACTTCGCGTCCGTGAGGTGAAGTGGACGATTTCATTCCTTTCAGTGTTGTAGGAGCCATTTGACCGCCGGTCATACCGTATATGCCATTGTTAATGAAAATGATGGTAATATTCTCACCCCGATTGCAGGCATGTATGGTTTCGGCGGTTCCAATTGCCGCCAAATCGCCATCGCCCTGATAAGTAAATACATAACGGTCGGGGAGGAGTCGTTTTACTGCCGTTGCTAATGCCGGAGCACGTCCATGAGCTGCCTGCTGCCAGTCAATATCTATGAAATTATAAGCCAAAACAGCACAGCCAACCGGAGCAATTCCGATTGTTTTGTCCTGAATGTCCATTTCTTCGATTATTTCACCTATTAATTTATGTACTACACCATGACTGCATCCCGGGCAATAATGCATGGGAGTATCGTTCATTACTTTAGTTTTTTGGTAAACTAAATTGGCTGGATTTATTATATCGGATATATTCATTTTTTTTTGTATTGTATTTTTTGGTAATAAAAAAAGGAAATCAATTTGCTGCTAACATTTGATAATAAAGATATTATAAAACAGTTAAAAACTAATTTTCACTTAGTTAGCTTTCAATGTTACTAAATTTGGTTTTCAGTGCAATCAATACTTCATCAGGAGCCGGTACAATTCCACCCATTCGTCCATAATATTCTACTATTGTTTTTCCGTTTACTGCAAGTCGCACATCTTCAACCATTTGTCCTGCATTCATCTCAACAGTCAACATTCCTTTTACCCTGTCGGCATACCTATTTATCTGTTTTGTGGGGAAGGGGAAAAGCGTTATAGGTCGTATCAAACCAACTTTAATTCCCTCTGCACGGGCTAATTGAACCGTTTTTTGACAAATTCGGGCACAAATACCAAATGCTACAATGATATAATCGGCATCTTCGCAATCGAATTCTTCAAAGCGAACTTCTTCTTTCTCAATTTCGCGATACCTCGACTGTAAAAGTAGATTCAGTTTTTCCATATCAGCCGCTTCAAGTCTAAGCGAATTGATGACATTGGGTTTGCGATCAGCCGGTTTTCCTAAAGTTGCCCAAGGGCATTCTTTTTTGATTTCATCTTCTGTTCGGCGTGGCTGGTAGGGTGGTAAAACAACTTTTTCCATCATTTGCCCAATAATACCATCGGCCAAAATCATCGTAGGAGTAAGGTATTTAAATGCCAGGTCGAATGCCAACACTGTAAAATCGGCCATTTCCTGAACCGATGCCGGTGCAAGTGTAATCATTTTATAATCTCCATGTCCGCCACCCTTTACTGCTTGGAAATAATCGGCTTGACTTGGTTGAATGGTTCCCAATCCTGGTCCACCACGCATCACATTTACAATTACACACGGAAGTTGGGCACCTGCCAAATATGAAATTCCTTCCAACATAAGACTTATACCCGGACTCGATGAAGTTGTCATGGCTCTTTTTCCGCATCCTGCCGCACCGTAAACCATATTAATTGAAGCAACCTCGCTCTCTGCCTGAAGTACCACCATTCCGGTTGTTTTCCAGGGTTCAAGTTCTGTCAGTGTTTCTAATATTTCCGATTGAGGTGTGATTGGATAACCAAAATACCCATCGCAACCGCAACGAATGGCAGCATGTGCAACTGCTTCATTTCCTTTGAGTAAAGTAATTTCTTTTTTATGTTGATTCATAATTATTTACCTTTTAATATTTCTACATTATTTTAAAAACAGGATGTTTCTACCGTTAATCAGCTTTAACCCTATAAACCGTAATGCAAGCATCAGGACAAACATAAGCACAAGCAGAACAACCCACACAATCTTCGGGGGTAGCCATGTGCGAAAAATTATACCCTTTTGAATTTGCTTCATTCGAAAGGGCTAAAACATCTGACGGACATGCTACTACGCAAAGATCGCATCCTTTGCAACGTTCAGTATTTACTATAATTGCGCCTTTAAATTTCGCCATAAATTATTGTTTTATTTCTTATCGTTTTTTATTTGAAAATATCCAACTCAAAAAATCCTCTTGTTTAAATGCTAAGTTCCAACTGTCGTGACCTACTCCGGGAATTATTATAAGCTCTACATCTTGCGATCCGTTTGCTTTTAATTCTATATATGCATTTTTCGAATGTTCGGGTGATACAACCGTATCTTCGGAACCGTGATAAATTCTTACCGGCAATTTTTTAATTTTTTTTAACCTGTCCACAAGTACTCCTCCGCAAATTGGAACAGCAGCAGCAAACAATCGTGGATAACGGCATACGAGGTCAAAAGTTCCCATTCCTCCCATCGAAAGTCCTAAAACATACATTCTTCTATGATCTACTGCTTCATTTTTTTCAATATGTTTTATTAAACGAATAACCAATTGCATTGGTTCAGTCGGTTTTTTAGTATTAACATAGCTGAACCCGTTTTCTCTTGATTCAATTGGAGCCCAGTATTTATTTTTAGGACATTGAGGATAAATTACTATGGCCGGAAATTTCAATCTGTTCGCCTGATTTAAGAATAACGCTGAACCGTGAATCAGTTGTATTTGGTTATCATTGCCTCGTTCGCCGGCACCGTGCAGAAAAAGCACCAAAGGATATGACTGTGATGTGTCGTAATTTTCGGGAAATAAAATCCGGTAGGGTAGGGTGTCGCCTTGAAAAATCAATTCCCTTTTTAAAAATTGTTCATTTTGTGCACTGACAGCTGAAATGAAAATCAATAAGAAGAATATTGTAAAATGTTTTTTCATGTGTAGAACAAGATTTTGACAAAGATACAAAATTGTTATTAGAAATAATCTGATTGTTTTTTTGTAAATTTCAATATAAATCGGCACGATATTAAAATGCAATTTTTTAGGATAAATAAACATTAAATAATCACTAAAAGGTAATTAATTAAGAATAAATATAATCAAAATGTTTCAAGGTTATTAATTTTAAAAATAATTAAAAATTTATTTTGCATCATCTCGTCCTTTTTCAAATTTTAAACTCATAAAGTTAATAAAACCCAGATATTAAATGAGTTTGCTGCTATTTTCTAAATCAATAGATATTATTTTGCCTTTTTATATTCATGGTTTTATGCAGTCTGTACAAAATAAATTAGTACAATTTCGATTTCGTCTCAATATTAAACATAAACACAAATTCATGTTGTAAAGCTTATATTTACTCATTTACTCCCGTGTCTTTCAAATTGTTCGGCCGCTACTTTATAGCCGCTTGCCGCTTTTAACTCTGCCAACTCCCTTTTTAGTCATGCATTTTCCGCTGAAACATTTGCTCACTATTGACAACTTTGTGCAATATAGAATTATGTTGTTTTTTAATATTATTTTCTATCTTTCTGATTATCAACACAAAGTAAAAATATAAAAATTAACATGATATTTCGTTGATAATGAAGAATTATTGTAGTAATTTTGCGGCGAAATTCAATATTAAAGAAATATTTCTTTAATGGAGTGTTTTATTACAAAAAATTACATTTAAACAAACAAATATCCAAATTATGAATTTGACTCACATCGAGCATTTAGGTATTGCAGTAAATAGTTTAGAAACCGCTATTCCATATTACGAAAGCGTTTTGGGTTTAAAATGCTACGCAGTTGAAGAAGTGGCTGAACAACGGGTTAAAACTGCCTTTTTCAAAATTGGTCAAACCAAAATAGAATTACTTGAGTCGACCGACCCTGAAGGTCCAGTTGGAAAATTTATTGAAAAAAAAGGCGAAGGCATTCATCACATTGCATTTGCAGTTGAAGGGTTGCAAGAAACTTTAAATATGGTTGCCGAAAAAGGAGTCATATTGATTGACAAATCGCCCCGCAAAGGAGCCGAAGGACTAAACATTGCTTTTCTACATCCAAAATCTACTTTCGGCGTATTGACCGAATTGTGCGAAGACCCAAATAAATAAAATAAGTTGGAGAGTTTGTCCCGATTCCCGATAGCTATCGGGAATCGGGATGAAACTTTCTGAACTAAATATGACATTATTCGGTTATAACTAACAAATTGATATAATAAAAATTTAAAATATTAATGGAAAATAAACAAAAGGTTAAAAACCTGATTGATTTACGTGCACAGGCAAAATTAGGTGGTGGAGAAAAGCGCATTGCTTCGCAACATGCAAAAGGCAAATTTACTGCTCACGAGCGCATTGAAATACTACTTGATGAAGGTAGTTTCGAAGAGTTAGATATGTTCGTAACTCATCGGTGCAATAATTTTGGACTTGAAAAAGAAAAGTACTTAGGCGATGGCGTAATTACCGGTCATGGAACTATAGACGGACGTACGGTATATGTTTTTGCACAAGATTTCACAGTGTTCGGAGGATCTTTGTCAGAGACTATGGCACTTAAAATTTGCAAGGTGATGGATATGGCAATGAAAATGGGTTGTCCGGTAATAGGAATTAATGATTCGGGCGGTGCGCGTATTCAGGAAGGTGTAACTTCATTGGCAGGCTATGCCGAAATTTTCGAACGAAATATATTAGCTTCAGGAGTTATTCCTCAAATTTCAGCCATTTTTGGTCCTTGTGCCGGTGGAGCTGTTTATTCTCCTGCCCTCACCGATTTTGTATTGATGACCGAACAAAATTCATACATGTTCGTTACCGGGCCCAAAGTTGTAAAATTGGTTACCGGCGAAGACATTTCGACCGAAGATTTGGGTGGTGCCGATGTTCACGCAGGTAAATCGGGTGTTTCGCACTTCAAAGTTGAAAATGAAGAAGAAGGCATGATGTTGATTCGCAAATTACTCTCGTATTTGCCACAAAACAACCTCGAAGAAGCACCTATTTATGATACAAAGGATCCAATTGATCGACTTGATGATGTATTAAACACCATGATACCTGACAACCCCAATTTGCCTTATGACATGAAAAATGTGATTCATGCAATTGCTGATAATGGCGAGTTTCTTGAAGTTCACCGCAATTATGCCCGCAATATTATTGTTGGGTTTGCACGCTTTAATGGTGCGTCAACGGGAATAGTTGCCAATCAACCCAACTTCCTTGCAGGGGTACTCGACTGCGATGCTTCGCGCAAAGCTGCTCGTTTTGTTCGCTTTTGCGATGCATTCAACATTCCGGTTTTAACATTAGTTGATGTTCCTGGATTTCTTCCTGGTTCAGGACAAGAGTACTCGGGTATTATTATTCAAGGAGCCAAACTGATGTTTGCTTATGGCGAAGCCACAGTTCCAAAAGTTACTGTAACGCTTCGAAAATCGTATGGAGGCGCACACGATGTAATGAGTTGTAAACAATTGCGCGGCGACTTTAACTACGCATGGCCCACAGCCGAAATTGCAGTAATGGGTGCAGCAGGAGCCATTGAAGTACTCGAAGGACGCGCAATAGCTGCGATTACTGACCCTGAAGAAAAAGCCAAATTTATTGCCGAAAAAGTGGGAGAGTATAACCAAAAGTTTGCTAACCCCTATCAAGCCGCATCTTATGGATATATCGACGATGTGATTGAGCCCCGCAATACACGGTTTAGAATAATTCGCGCATTTCAGGCATTGCAAACAAAAAAAGTAGTAAATCCGTTAAGAAAACATTGTAATATTCCTTTATAATTATGACAATACTCAATATAACCAATTGGAGCGAATTACTTATCGGTTCGGTAGTAGGAATAATAGTTGTGTTCATAGCACTTGCA
>JAURYY010000282.1 GCA_030653695.1 Paludibacter sp.
GCAATAAGATTATTCCAAATTAGTGATTTTGATAAAGATGCAAATGGAAATTACACTTTAAAATCCACTTTCCCAACTCAAACTTTTTCCAAAGTACGTCCCGGTGATATTATGTATTCAGACATTAATGGTGATGGAAAAATTACAACAGATGATGAAACCTATTTGGGTCCACCAGCTATGCCCGAAATAGTGTATGGAATTATGGGAGGTTTGAACTACGAAACCAAATTAGGAACTTTTGATTTCAATTTTTTAATTCAAGGTACTGGTATCAGTAATGTTATGCTTGGCAAAGAAGTGAGTAGCCCATTTTATCAATCAAATTCTAACGTTGCAGCAGTAGCTATGGATTGGTGGTCGACTGACAATCCAAATGCAAAATATCCAGTCATATTTCCTGGTGGCGGTACTTTGAATAACCAACAAAACAGCGATTTTTGGTTACGTAGTAATGCTTATGTACGATTGAAAAACATTGAACTTGGCTACACTTTACCCAAAGTAGCTATACAGTTTTTAGCAATCAAATCCATGCGATTGTTCTATTCTGGTCAAAATTTGTTTACCTACGCACCAGGCTTACAGGGCTTGATGGATCCTGAGATGGGTGCCGATGGTGTAAATAGTAGAGGTTGGGTGGTACCTCAGCAAAGAGTTCATTCGGTAGGGTTAACTGTAAATTTCTAAATCTAAAATCAATTACAAAAAATGAAAACTATTATAAAACTTTTCGTATTTAGTGTCGTAGTTGCTTCGATGGCTTTATTCACAGCCTGTACCGATGAAAGTTTAAATGTAATACCAAAAGATAGCATCACCGCACTAACACTTTTTGGCGATGAAAAATCGGCCGATTTAAATCTTATGGATGTTTATACCAATTTGCCCGATATGGAAGGACAGGGAAATCCTGATGCCTATTTTCAATACGATAACTGGGAAAACTGGAGTGACAATACGGTGAGTAATTTTGATTGGGCTACAAGTTTTGTAGCAACTCAGGAACGTTCAATGGGTGCCGATGTGTATAATCCAGGTTGGTACAATCACAGTTATCCAGCTATACCATTTATTTATGACCGCATGTATCAATATATCCGCAAAGCCAATTTTTTTATTGAAAATGTAAATATAAATGCCTCAAAATTCTCGGATAATTGGAAGAAAACACGCTTAGCTGAAGCTCGATTCCTTAGAGCATTTTATTATCATGAATTATTAATGGCTTATGGAGGCGTACCCATTATTGAAAAAACATTGAATTTAGCCAACGATGGAGCTAATGTTTTTTATCCACGCTCCACAGCCAAACAAACTAGCAATTTTATAATTTCAGAATTAAAAGCTGCTGCTGCCGACCTTCCGAACGAAGTGAGCAAAGGACGTGCCACACAAGCCGCTGCTCTAACTCTAAAAGCTTGGGTTGAACTGTTTAGCAAGAATTACGCTGAAGCTGCCAATACTTGTTCGGATATAATGAACCTAAAAGTTCATGGATTATTTCCAAAATATAACGACCAATTTATGGCAGCTAATAATAATAATGTCGAATCTATTTTCGCCTATCAACACGATCTGGTTAATAAAAAAACTATGAGATCAGCTTATTACGGACCTATCGGAGTTTACAATACATCGTCTACGGCAGACCGAAGTGGAGCAATGCAACCTACTCAAAGTTTGGTAGATGAATACAAAATGAAAGATGGATTACCCAAAGAGTTAAGTCCACTTTGGGATCCTTCAAAACCTTATGATAATAGAGAACCACGTTTTTACGCTTCTATCATTTACAATGGAGCCATATTTGCAGGACACACCTATTCATCAACTAATTTATACAATGTGCCAAGAGGTATCCGTACTGGATATTTTCGGCGCAAAGGTATAGACCCAACTATGACTACTACTAAATTAGGTTCATTCATAGAGGCTTCAAATTATGCCTATTTCAGATATGCTGAAGTGCTTTTGATGTATGCCGAGGCAAAAATTGAGTTAAACCAAATTGACAATACTGTAATTGATGCAATCGATCAAGTGCGTGTTCGAGGCGGAATTCCAAAACTAGAAATTTCATATAATAAATCTTCGTTTGGGCAAGATGAACTTCGACAAATTCTACGTTCCGAAAGACGCATTGAATTTGCTTTTGAGCAAAAACGCTATTGGGATTTAATCCGCTGGAGAACCGCCGAAATTGTTCTCAATCAACCCTATATGGGCTTGACTGTGGATAATGCAGGAAATTACGTGCCTGTTATGGTAAAAACCTGCTCCTTCCATCCTGAGAAAAATTATTTATTTCCCATTTACAAAGCTTGGATAGATATTAACCCAAAAATGAAAGTTCAAAACGATGGAATAGAATTTTTTAATGGTCAAAATCCAGGGTATTAATTAGTTTCAAAACAAACTCTAACCCGAGTTTTTCAGCTGCAGAAGAAAAACACGGATCGAGAAAATATCAATAAAATAAATTATTAATCTTTTAAAATTTAATCATCATGAAAAAGAAATTTTTTACGCTTAGTTTAATTATTTTTGCAATCGTGTTTAGCACGTTCTCACAATCAACCAGAGCATTTATGCACCTGACTAATGGTCATGATTACATTATTAAATCAGTGTATGACCCTACCAAAGTTATGACAATTCGTGCCGGAAGTTCACAAGCTACTATGGAGACTTATGTAGCAGGGGATAATGATCAAGTATGGCACATTACAGAGCAATATCCAAATTCACCTGTATGGTTCTTTTACGTTGACAACATTGGTAAAAATCTAACATTTGCACTAAATGGTAATTATCATGCCGTAAACCATGGAGCACCCTATTTAGGTTGGAATTTTGAATGGAATGATACACAAACAGCTGTTCGTATGTGTAATTTTGAAGAACGTTGGAATGACCCAAATGGAAACGGCTGTTTTATGACATTGGATCCAACTGGGGTTGACAATAAAGTTACAGGGCAATTATATACGATACAAATCGGAGGTGTTAAAAACGCAGATGCTTATAATGCCGTAACTACAACTGGAAATATGCTGTATTTCGATTATACTTTAGTGGATATAAGCACTTTAACTTCAGTTTCAAGTAATAAAGTTGATAATTTCTATATTTATGCTCAAGCTAATAATATTATTTTGGATAATGTAGCTGGCAAAAAGGTAGATGTTTACAGCATTGAAGGCAAAATTGTGAAGCAAATTAAATCAGCTAATTTATTAGAAACAATACCAGTTCAAAATGGAATTTATATTGTGAAAATTGAAGCTTCAACTAAAAAAATTACTGTAAATTAAACTTAAAACATCTGAGCTAATTTTACTTAGCTAAGATTTATAAATTTATTAATAATCAATAAATTAAATCATTATGAAAACTCGAATTTTTACTCTAATTTTGGCGTTTTTCGCTTTTACAATGTTAGGTTTTTCTCAATCAACCAGAGAATTTATGCATTTAACAGATGGTCACTATTACATTATTAAATCAGTAATAAACTCAAATAAAGTTATGACTATTAGAAATGGATATAAATTTGCAAAAATGGAAAACTATGTTGCTGGTGATAGTGCTCAAATGTGGCATGTTACAGAGCAATATCCAAATTCTCCTGTTTGGTTTTATTTTATCGATAATAAAGTAGCTGGTGATATAATTCATGCTCCATTGACATTTAATTATTTAGGAAACTTGGACCATAATCTGGATTATACAAAACCATTTAAAGGTTGGAATATGGAATGGAATGATGATAAAACAGCTGTACGAATGTGTAATTTCTTTGAACGTTGGAACAACGGAGATCCCAATGCCAATGGTTGTTTTATGACGGATTCTATGGGTGTTAAAGTAGTTGCATATATTTATAAAATGCAAACAAATGGTGTCTATGATGGGACAGAATATTCTTCGGTGACCGATGCTCCAAATCAAATGTTTTTTGATTTCACTATGGTTGATACTAATACTCTACAAGGCTTAAATGATGTGAGTATTGTCGATTTTGGTTTATTTGCTCATGCTGGAAACATAGTAATTGATAGAGCCAATGGATTGAATATCAGCATTTTAAGTATCGACGGCCGAACTGTGAAACAAATTAAATCAGCTAGAAGTCAGGAGGTTATCGCCGTTCAAAAAGGTACTTATATTGTATGGGTAAGTGGCACTGCCAAAAAGGTGATTGTGAACTAATTAATCTCCATTACTACTCAATACCTCACTTCTAACTTTAGGAGTGAGGTTGAAGAGTAAAAGCAAAAATCCGATTTTTGCAGTTTGTCATTTGTAAATATATCTTTGTATTGAAATTAATTATACAATTTTTATCTCATCTTTTATGAAAAACCCAAAGAGACAATTAATTACCCTCATTTTATTTATGCAAATAATTTTAAGTTTATCGGCACAAACGCCTGCATGGTCACCCTATTTGCCTGTATCAGCCAAGGTTTTTAGTGATGTGGAAAAAATTCAGCAACGAGCCAACGGTCAGAAACTGCTGGACACACTCAAAATTTTGGTCAACAATCCTACAGCTGCAAAAACTGTGTTGGTGAAAGCCGATTGTAGGTTTGCTGGTGATGGCAGTTTTTCTATTGCGGCTTTGCAAAATACTAAAATCATGGGTTTGAAAGGCAGTGATATTACTTTTTGGTTCGATGCACCCCATATTTTTGGGATTAATATGACCAACTGTACTAATGTTTCCATCTCCAATATTACTTTCGATTGCGATCCGCTGCCATTTACGCAAGGAAAAGTAATTTCCAAAGCCAGCAGCAGTTCCATGGTGCTTCAACCCATGACTGGTTATGAAACCTTAATAAGCAATGCCAATGGGATTTTTGTGATTTTCAATCCTGATGGAACTTTTAAAAAATCAGGTCCTTTGACTTGTACCATGGTTCAAAATGCCGATAAAACCATTAGTTTAACATCCAGTGGAAGTTTTACAACTGCCAATGTGGGCGATTATATCGTATTGCCTTCGCGTACAGGTTCCATGATTTCCATGAGCTCATGCAACAACATTAATCTTGATTCTATAAACATTTACGCTTCTGGTGGAATGGGCATATTAGCCAGTAAAGGCTATGGTGGTCATGTATTAAGACATGTTATCGCGACTCGTCGCCCATCCACAAATCGCCTTTGGATGAGCGGAGCCGACGGAATGCATTTTAATGAATTAGTCAATGGTCCAATCATCGACGATTGCGAAATTGCATATACCGCCGATGATTTAATTAATATTCATGGGCGTTTTGGCTGGGTAGCTTCAAAATTAAATAACAGCAAAAATAATCTCCGAATTGTATGTTCAACTAATGCCATTAAAGTAGGTCAAAAGCTCGATTTTTGGGACAATAACACCCAAGAATTTAGAGGTTCTGCCAATGTAAGTTCTATTTCGACGGTTCATTATTCTTCAGAAATAAATGCGGCTTTAGCCACTACCAATAGCATCGATTTTGGAGGTAAGGTTTTTGATATTTTGTTGGATGCTGATGTAAATGCTGATTTAGCCTCTTTGATTGAATATCATGCCAATGTTTGTTCAGGGTTTGCTGTGCGTAATAGTCGTTTGCATAATACTTTTAACCGTGGATTTCTGATTAATGGTGCAAGTAACGGTGTAATCGACAACAATGTTGTTCAAAATATTGGCTCCGGACAGCAGTTTCACAATCAGACCTGTTGCTGGGGCGAAGGGCAATACATAAAAAACCTCATTATCAGTAATAATACATTTAAAAATGCTGGAGATTTATGGATAAGCACCGTGCCACCAAATAGTAATACGATGTATGGTGCTTTCCGTTCAACACCTATGAAAAATATTTCAATTTTGAATAATCGTATTGAACTTTCGGCTGGTGAAATAGGAGCCATAAATGCATCTTATATTGATACTTTAAAGATTGAAGGAAATACAATTGTAAGAAACATGT
>JAURYY010000291.1 GCA_030653695.1 Paludibacter sp.
TCATGTATCACCAAACCCGAACGTAATTTTGGCTCGAACCATGTAGTTTTTGGAGGCATAATATTTCCCGAATCGGCTATGTCAATCAATTGTTTCATCGAAACCGGATAAAGAGCCAAGGCTACACGCATCTCACCACTATCAACTCGTTTCTGAAGTTCATTAAGCCCACGAATACCGCCTATAAAATCAATTCTTTTATCACTTCGCAAGTCTTTAATGCCAAGTATTTCATCTAAAATTAAAGTCGATGAAATAGTAACATCTAACACACCAATCGGGTCATTATCATCGTAAGTTCCGGGTTTAGCAGTGAGCGAATACCAATTGCCCGACAAATACAACGAAAAATTATGTAATTTATTTGGTTTGTAAATTGCTGTTCCCAATTTTTGCACCTCAAAAGATATTTCAAGTTTTGCAAGAAATTCTTCATCTGTTAACTTATTCAAATCTTTCACAACCCGATTGTAATCAATAATATTCAGTTGATTGTCAGGAAAACAAACCGCCAAAAAATAATTGTATTCTTCGTTGCCGGTATGATTAGGGTTTTGAAGTCGTTTTTCGGCACCCACCAATGCAGCTGCGGCACTGCGGTGATGTCCATCGGCAATATAAAGCGAAGGAATACCTGCAAAAATTTCAGTGATGCGTGCAATTGTTTTTTCGTTATCAATAATCCAGAAATGGTGACCGAAACCATCGCCCTGAGCAACGAAATCGTAAACAGGTTCGTTTATTATCGTTTCCGAAACTATTTTATCAAGCTCATCGTTGTGAGGATAAGCAAAAAACACCGGTTCAATATTCGCATTGTTCACCCGAACATGTTTCATGCGGTCTTCTTCTTTATCGCGACGGGTGAGTTCATGTTTTTTTATATTTTCGTTCAGATAGTCATCTACACTGGCGCAAACTACCAAGCCATATTGCGTTTTGCCGTTCATGGTTTGGGCGTAAACATAGTATTTTTCGGTTGTGTCATGCACCAACCAACCTTCGTTTTTAAATTTGGTAAAATTCTCAAGCGCTTTATTATACACTTTTTCATCGTGCTCATCCGTTCCTTGCGCAAAATCAATTTCGGGTTTTATTATGTGGTAAAGTGACATGGGGTTACCCTGTGCTTCCATACGGGCTTCTTCAGAATTCAACACATCGTAGGGGCGCGAAGCCACTTTTTCGACTAAGTTTCGGGGAGGACGAATGCCTTTAAACGGTTTAATTACAGCCATAAAAAATTAAATTTGCGAGTTTGTAAGATTAAGAATTTGAAAGATGCAAAGGTACAGAAAAAATTTAAAAATTAATTGTTGTAAATAAAAAGCAGCAACCAATTCACAAATTAATTGTTTTTTCATATCTTTGAACTTTACTACAAAAACTTCTAACATTTCCTTTCTTATGTCAATGTTTCAAATATCTGTAATAAACAAATACCTGAAAACACTGGATAAGCAGACCGTTCAAATTGCTTATTCTAAATTCAAAGCGCATTTTCACAACCCTGCCATTCAGGAAAATATCCGCAACAGTAAAGAAGAACAATACCAGGAGGGATTTCTGAATGATTTGTTCGTAAATGTGTTGGGATATACCAAAAATCCGTCTCCCGATTTCAATCTGACAACAGAATATAAAAATGTAAAAGACAGCAAAAAAGCCGATGGTGCCATTTTATCAAGGGGGCATGCCCCCTTGATTGGAAATGCAAGGGGGAATATCCCTTTGATTGAAAATGCAAGGGGGCATGCCCCCTTGTCTGCTCCCTTGGTTACCGGAATTATTGAACTGAAAGGAACCAACACAACCGATTTAGGGAATGTGGAAGTACAGGCATTTGGGTATAAAAATAACCAACCTGAATGCACTTACATTATTACTTCCAATTTCGAGAAGGTACGTTTTTATATCGACAATGCCATTGAACACATTGAGTTTAATCTTTTTACGCTTAACGAACAAGATTTTCAGTTACTTTACCTTTGCTTAGCGTACGAAAATATTGAAAAAGGAATTCCAAAAAATATAAAAGAAGAATCGATAAGTCAGGAAGATAGAATTACGAAGCAACTTTACAACGATTATTCGCTGTTTAAACGAGAATTGTATCAAAACCTTGTTGCTCTGAATCCGGAATACGATGCATTGGTTGTTTTCAAAAAATCACAAAAACTTCTTGATCGCTTTTTGTTTCTACTTTTTGCCGAAGACCGTCAGTTATTACCTCCAAACTCGGTGCGGTTAATACTGAAAGATTGGAGAGATTTGCAAGAAAGAGATGAAGAGATTCCACTTTACAATCGATTTAAAAAGTATTTTGGTTATTTAAACACCGGGTTCAAAGGCAAGCGTTACGATGTTTTTGCATACAATGGCGGACTTTTTAAACCCGATGAAGTGCTCGACAACCTGAACATTGACGATGATTTGCTTTACAAACATACTTTCAAACTTTCGGAATACGACTTTGAGAGTGAAGTGGATGTGAATATACTTGGGCATATTTTTGAAAATTCGTTGAATGAAATGGACGAATTAAAGGCAGAGATTTCAGGCGAAACCATTGAAAAATTGAATACAAAACGCAAGAAAGATGGCGTTTATTACACTCCGAAATATATTACTAAATACATTGTTGACAATACCGTTGGCAAACTTTGCCTCGATAAGAAAATAGAATTGGGCATAACAAGGGGGCATGCCCCCTTGTCTGCTGCGGGAAGGCATGCCCCCTTGTCTGATCCCACGAAACAAACAATGTATAAGAAACTCACAACTTACCGCGAATGGCTGTTGCAAATTAC
>JAURYY010000035.1 GCA_030653695.1 Paludibacter sp.
ACCCATGATTTTAAATTTATGCGTTAAAATCGCTTCGTGCCCGTTGGTTTTGGGTAATTTAAATCTCTTATACGGCATCCAACTGCCAGTTTGGGCTTCTAAAACCAATCAGAACCAGACTACTAAGTGATGCAAAGTCATCATAGAATAAATGGTTTTAACTGCACGGAGCGAACGCACAAATTTAGCAATTTCCCCGGTTATTTTTATTGGGGCTTTTTGCAGCCTATTGAGGGACTACTAAGGTTGAAAAAATGAAAATAAGGTTTTTTTAACTCACACTAAATATTTGTTTATGTGGTGTTTATCGTAATTTTAAAAAAATATTTCTTTAACCCTTAGTAGAGAAAAAATGGAAGAAAAAAATGTACTATTACAAATAAAACCAATAAAGTATGGAACTACAGCTTACCGCAGCGAAGTACTACTCAGGGACAAAGTATTGAGAAAACCATTAGGAATGAGTTTGTTTGATGAAAACTTAGCATCCGAAAAGTATGACCAACATATTGGAGCTTACATTGGCACTACTTTGGTTGGCGTTCTGATATTAACTGAGCTCAACAACGAGAATATAAAGATGCGACAGGTGGCTGTGGATGAAAAATGGAGGAACCGAAAAATTGGCAATGAAATGGTAGCATATACCGAAGAATATTGTAGAAGGATGGGCTACAAAACCATGGTGCTTAATGCCCGAAAAGCTGCTGTGGCATTTTACGAAAAATTGGGATACCGGAAAATAAGTGAAGAGTTTACCGAAATCGGCATTCCTCATTATAAAATGATTAAAGAAATCTGAAAGCCATACTACATTTTTTATGGGTATCATAAAGGTTGAATTTGACGCAACAATTATCAAAGCAGGTTTTGTGTTTTTACTTGAACAATTTTCAAATACAGTTGTTGATTTTGCTTGAAGAAAAGTGTTGGGTTATATATCAATAATCGAATGATTAATTGAAAACAAAAAAATAGTATTACTTTTGGAACTTGAATTTACTTTCAATTTATAATTACAACAGTTCGTTATAAAAAATGTATCTTGCTCGCAAAGACGCTAAGTCGCAATGAAAAACTGTTAAGTTTTTCGCTTTGCGCCTTGCTAAATAAATTTAAATGTCAGATAATCAACAAAGTAAAAAATTGCGTCTTTGCGACTTTGCGTGAAAATTTATTTCAGGATAAATAACAAAGCATTTTATAATTATCAGTGTAATATTCTTATTGTCAAAGTGCTAATTGATTTTATAACGACACATTACCTTCTATTAAACGATCACGAACTCTCAACAAATTACAATTCACCATTTTTTTGTGAAGCAGGCTTAAAAGCAGGCATTATGAATATTTTCGAAATTTATGTCCCATTGTTAGTCAGCAGTAATATTCAATCCATCACCGGACCGGTTAAAGACCGGATACGTTTTGTGATAAATCTTGATATTTCGAAACAGGGAAAGCGGGTAAATGAAATTAAAAACAGATTTTATTTGTTTCAGTCGTGTATTACCACCAGTACTTTTTTGCCTCTTTCGATATTGTTTTTGTTTCAATATTTGAAAGTCATACTTTTGTTAATTGTATTAAACGACCCTGATAGCACTGCCAATAATTTCTTTTAGTAGTATCGTTAAGGAAAGAAGCTGTTATCATTTTGTCTACCATCATTGATTTTGATAACATTAGTTCCATAATATCAATAAAAAAAATTTTACTTATTCCTGCACTTTCTGCGAGTTTGGCAAATTGCACTCCAATTTTCCCTTGAGCCATATTTTGGGGTAACAGACCTTCATCCAATGCAAATTCTTTATCTTCTACGTGAATGTGGCTATTTAAGAGGTCATAAGCGGGACTTAACCTATAATCTCCCATTGGAGTTTCAAGTATAGAAAAGTTTTTAAAGTGAGCGTCTCCATTTGAAAATAGATAGTTGAAAATGAGTAGTTTTAACAGTTTTGGTGCTTCTATTTTATACGTTGGCAAATAAGTCTGCATTACTTGAAATAGCTCTAAATAATTCCCCAAATACTTGTAATGTTCTCCATGAGTTTGCGGTGTTCGACCAGCTAAGGATGCAAAATCATCCTGAGCAAGTTTTGTACTGTCTTCTTTTAAATCAAAACGCTTGGTGATGTACGCAGGAGCTCCATTTTTAAAGAATATCAATGCATTTTCGGCTGTTTCTATTCCATATACCTGACGAGCAATTTGCATGGTTAAATGTTCATTGGCAGGCATTTGGTCTGGTTTTTTACCAGCACTTGGAATTGGTTTCAGAATATATGTACCACGCTCACCGTCATTGGTTAATCTTAACTTATTTTTTTCAAGTATTACAGAAAATTTTTCCTGAACACCTGAAATGGACAACCATTTTCGGTTTTGATCAAAAAGTTCATCCGTCTCAGGATTGGATGCCGGTGAATCGTATGGTAATACATGATGAACAGCCTTACCTTGAAAAACTCTTTTCAAGCATGTTCTACTATAATTGTTAAAACCTTCAGCTAATGTGCCGGGACAATTATTAATTGTCCCGATAGCTATCGGGATGATAATTGACAACTCTTTGCTGTTTTCTGTTTTTATAATCAAATTCGTTTTCATGAATAATTATTCATTATAAATTATACATTATCAATTATTTTAACCACTCTTACAGCACCTATGTTGTCATTTTTTGCAGTGGTCATCAGCAAGCCAAAATAATCCTCTTGGTCAATTCTATTCAATTTACATACTACTTGCTTATTTGAGCCTTCAGGCAGCATGTTATAAAAAAAAGGGAATAAAAATTTTGAATGAAACTGTCGTTCAATTTTAGGCAAAGTTAGACTGATACATGGTTTGGAATTGTCATGCAACCATGAATCCAGATAGCAGTATGTAAATGAACCATCGTCGTGTTGGGTTAATATGCCTGCTTCCTCATCTTTGTATAATACTTTAGCCTCTCTCATTTGCTACCGGAAATGTTTTTGAGTTTCAGACTAACTTCCATCCCGAGTACATCGGTTATCCTTTGTAAAGTCAGAAGTGTTGGATTTCCTTTTCCGCTTTCAAACTGCTTTAAGGTTCTTAAGCCAACACCCGATAATTCTGCTAAGGTTTCCTGTGTTACTTGCAACATTTCCCTTCTATCTTTTATTGTTTTTATCAATTCTGTATAGTGCGTCATAAGGCTCTTTTTCTTGCAAAAATACAATAATATTTATTAATAGCAATAATATGTGTAATAAAAGGCACTTTGTTGTGATAATTAGTGCATTATTTATTATTATTCACTTATTTGTGCATTATATTGCTCTTTTTTGCGTTATTCTGGAGGTAAATTATTTTTTTTAGGCTTACTACTAACGGTTTGCGGCTATGCCCAGTAAGGGATTGCGGGCTACAAACCTGTCCACAGACACCGAAGTTTGAGCGGGGCAGAACGCTTGAATAACCACTTAAACCCCAATGTTTTATACCGCTTGTTAGGGGCTGGTGTTCTTTGTTTTCAGTCATTTTTCCATTCAATTTGCTACATCGTTTCTGTCTGCCGTGCGTTCGGGTAGGCAAGCTCTTTGGCTGGTTTTGGTCGTGTGTTGGCTTTTTGAGCGACCTGCCAATGTGCTTGACTACGAAGCGTTGGCTTATGCTGCTGCTCTCAATATTTCTCTCAACATTTTATAAGCACTATGATTTATAAATCCTTGTACATTCTCCTGTGTGAGTTCGCTGTAATTTTGTGGTGAATGATTGATGATATAGTCCGTATAGAGTTTGTCCATAATGCCTTTTATAACCAAATCATAAACTTGGCGTTCGTCCTGTGTCAAGTTGTTTTTAATGGTTGCTCTCAAGTCTGCGACTTGTTTGTCATCTACTTTTTGTAATGTCTGCAAATAATTTTCTACTACTGAAACACCTTCGGGTGAAACTCTTTCTTTGAAACGCAAATTAATAGCAATTACAACTTCTTCAACGGTTGCCATTGGTCTAACATTGGTTACGTTACCGCCCGTTTGTCCGCCACCATCATTGCCACCTTCATCGTCATCGTCTCCGCCATCGGGTTCTTGAACGCCTTCTGCAATTTTTTCAATGTCGAAAGTTTTGAGTTTTACTTTGGCAATTTCTGCTTCCAAGTCTTCGGCACTCATTGTTGGGTCGAGCTTTTTGAAAAGTAGCGAAGCGAAAATATGGAAGTCAATCAGTATTTTGTCTTTGAAACGCAAGCGGAACAAAGCACGAATAAAACCAAACAAACTCACATATCGAGCAAGTAAGGTTCTGAATTCCCTGCGTTTTTCCATATCGCATTTGGCTTCCAATATGCCTTTTACTTGCGTTAGCAAGGCTGAAAGTGGTGCAATGTCATTTGCGTTTTCACTATTAAACAAGCGAACGCAATTATCAACATCTTCAAGCGTAAAAATGCCACGTTTCAATAACTCATCTTTGATTTTATAAAGGTCGTCTGGGTTGGCTTCTTTGTGGCTTTCAACATTGTGCTGATACTTACGGAATGCCTTTATGATTTTGTCATACGAGTTGGTAAAGTCAACAGTTAATGTGTCGAACTTTTTGCCTGGATAAATACGGTTTAATCTGCTAATGGTTTGTACTGCGTTTCGGTCTTGCAATGCTTTGTCCACAAACATTGTATGCAGCATTTTTTCGCTGAACCCAACTTGAAATTTATTGGCAACAATCAAAAAACGAATGTCATCACCTTTCTCAAAACAATCTTCAATCTTTACCGATTGCGGATTGTTTGGTCGGTTCATTTCTGTTTCAGTATAGAATTTACTGTTGTAGTTGGTTTGCCCTGAAAAGGCAACCAAAGTTTTCCATTTAAAGCCTCGTCTTTGAAGTTCTTCATCCAAAAACAGTTTGTATTTAACGGCACTCAATCGGCTTGAAGTAACAATCATTGATTTTGCCTTGCCTTCAATTTTATCGGCTGTTTTGTCTTTGAATATGGAAACAATGATTTTGCATTTTTCTTTTATTACTTCATCATCTTCAAAGGCTTTTAATTTCAATGCTCTATAAACCTGCAAAGTAGGGTACTCGTGTTGCTTGTGGTCGTCTGGCAGTTTGTAATTGAGTTCGTAAAGTGTTTCGTAAGTAATGATGTTTTTTGCAACGTCCATTATGTAGCCTTCGCCAATGGCTTCATCCATACTGTACACATCAAACGGACGGCCTTCTCTGCCAAAATGCTGAATAGTTTTGTCACTTGGTGTGGCTGTTAAAGCAATAAAACAAAGGTTCGGAAATTCCTTTCTCGAAATCTCTTCAATCAATTCTTCCTGCTCGTCTGTTTCTTCTTCTACTTTTTGTTGGGTTGTTAATCCTGTGGCTTCATCAAAAACATCCACCATTTTTTCGTGCAACTTGCCTTCCTGATTGGTGTGGGCTTCGTCTATAATAAAACAAATCTTTTTGCCTGATTGGTCTGCCAAATCTTTCAGGAATGAAAACTTGTGCAGGATGGTAACTATGACTGGCGAATTAACTGGTATTTCGGAATTGCGATAATTCTCAACTCGCTGTCCCAATGCCAAACGAACATCATTACTGGTTTTGCAATAACCTACAATGCCTGTTTGTCCGATGGCTTTGATAAAATCTTTGCTTATCTGGTCGTCAAGATTGATACGGTGAGTAAGGATAATGATATGGTCAAATAACTTTTGGTTTTTGATGTGCAGGTTTCGCAGGTTTTGCACCAACCAAACAATGGTATTGCTCTTTCCGCTTCCTGCACTGTGCTGAATGAGATAGCGAAGGTTCAGCGATTTCTTTTTGCTGAAATGCACTGTAATGTCATCGTAAATGCGTTTTACACAACGCTGCTGGTGGTAACGTGGGAAAATCCAGTTTTGTGTATTGCCGTACAAATAGCGTTCAATAAAATTCAACACGCTGTCGGGCATCAAAATTTCATTGTACAAGTAATTTACAGCGTAATCATTCGGGTCTTTGGGTTTCTCGTTGAGCAAACCTGTGTTGAATTCCCTGAAATCGTCTTTGGTGGGTGGCTTGCTGAAAGTGGTGGCGATTTTTGCCTTTTCATCATCGGATGCTATGTGCACAAAAGCACGGTGATAAATGGCTCTGTCAATATCCCGATTGCAATATTGTTTTACCGCATCGTTTACGTTTTGCCCTGCAAGGGTGTGTTTTAGTTCTACTGTAATAATGGCAAAACCATTCAAACAAATAACAATATCAATGCTTTGGCGGTCGTCTTCCTGTTGCCTTGCATTGGCGGCACTGGTAAAATGATACTGACGAATAACACTGAAAATATTCTTTTTGTATTGGGCTGTCTGTTCAGTATTGTCGGCTCTTTCGGGTTTAAAATACAATAAATCTAAATGGTGCTGGCTGTTTACTTTTAAGCCATCTTTTAATAATTGAAACAGTGGTTTACTTTCTAATTCTTCGCTTATTTTTTTACCCAATTCCTTTTTCCATTCGTAACTGAGTTCAGATTTTACGGCTTGTAATTTTGTTCGTTGGGTATCTTCCCAAAACTGTTCGAGCCTGTCCCAATGAATACAATTATGCTTATCTACTTCGATTTTACTATCGAAGAAAATGCGGTAAAACCATTTCGTTTCTAACTGATGACAAAAATGGTCTTCAAATATGCGTTCCCAATCTTTACGCTGTTTACTCATTGTCTGAACCTTGATTTACTTGATTTCAGGATTACTTGATTTTAAAACCTTGTTGTTGTGAACCCTCTTAAATTCCAAACTTCGAGAACCAAAATTTATGAGTAATCCAATTTCCATTTTATATGCTTCTAAATAATTCATTGCTTGTGCCAAATGCACATCTTCTAATTTGATTAAGGCTTTTAGCTCAACCATTACCAAATCTTCCACAAAAAAGTCAACACGTCTTGTACCTATCTGTTCCTCTCTATAATAAATTGGCATTTCCATTTCTCTTTGAAATGTTAATCCATCATAGTTCATTTCTATTGCTAAAGCCCTTTGATAAATTACTTCTTGAAAACCATTGCCCAAAGCCGAATGTACCCGCATTGCACAACCTATTATCTTCTTTGTTATTTCTTCGTGTTTCATTTAACTATTTCATTAATCAAGGTAATCATCTAATCCTTAAAATCACGGTTCAGACGTATTTTGCCAGTAACGGCTTCGTATATTTTTATCTTTCTCAACTCTTGCAATTTTTCAATTTGAGTTTGAATGTTACTAATCAATTTGTCAGTTGAAGAAATTCTTTTTTGTAGGTATGAAGTAATCTCCATTTGTTCTTGAATTGGTGGAACTGGTATTTTTACTTCTTTCAGACTCTCAGAATATATTACATCAATTGTTGTTGCATTACTCGCCAATTTTAAGGCTTCAAAAAAGAAACTTGAATCGTTAATGATTATTTTCAAATAGTCATTTAGAATTCTTTGAGAGTTCATTTGAATTCGCATTAAACAAGGATGTAAAATACCTAACTCAGCATTTGTTGGGAAAATTGAAACCTTACCAATTGTGCCCCTAGTGGTAATTACCATATCGTCAGGAAAAATCGTACAGGTTTTTAAAGTTTCATATTTCTTTTCAGAGATATAACCTTCGCCACTTTCCCAATCATTATCTAAAACACTTCTTTGATTGTAAACCTTTATTCCCTCTTCAACTAAATCTTCAAATTTCAAATCGCTTCCAAATGGTCCCGTCTTGATTGCATTCTTTTCAGGTTTCAAGAGTTGTTTAATTTTTCTTACTTCCCAATGACTTGGTATTTGTCCTAACCATTCGTAAGAACTGTCTTTCATTTCAGCATTGGGGTTTAAACCTTTGGTAACGGCATTGTTTATTTCAATTAGACGCAGTTCTTTGAGTTTTTCTGCCTGTGCTTTTTTATTGGCTATCAGGCGGTCAATCTTTTGGGTTTGGAGGTCCAAGTAGTTGGCGATAATGAGTTGTTCGGAAGTAGGTGGTTGACATATAGAAAGTTTAGGAATGTCATCCATACTGATGTTTTTTTGAGTATTTGACGTACACAATAAATCAATCTGAATTTGTCCGAAATCACTTTTAAGAGAATATTCTAAAAAAGTAGGTGTTATTCTTTTTCTATTAGGTTTAATAAGTGCTAATGGTGACCAAATATTAAATTCAAAATCGACCTTAACTCTTGCAATTTTTCCTGTCGAAGCAGCCTTTCCCATTAATACATCATCCTTTTCTACTATACATTTCTTTTGATATTCACGATGTGCTTCTGGTGAAATATATCTACATCCTTCAAAAATTAATTCTCCATCTTGAATGCCATCCACTGAAAGAAAAGGTATTCCATCGTCAATAAAGTCAGGTGTTTCGTGCGGTCCATCCGTAATTTTTTCTTTAATTACTTTTTTAAGCCGTACAACATTCCAATGTTCTGGAACAATACCTATACTTTCAATATTAGATGATTTATATTTATCGTACTTACTCATAATTTTATTCCTAACTCACTCATTAAATCAAGGTTTTCTTTTTCTAACTCAGCCATCTCATTTACCACTTTGGCTTGTTCACGCAAAGGTTGGTACACATAAAAATGTTTGGTAAAAGGTATTTCGTAGCCTTTTTCTTCGGCTGTTATCGTCCATTTCTTTTCCACTTCTTTTTTCAAAAAGGCTTCCTTGTCGTCCTTCCAAGGTATGTACTCATTGTCTTTTACAATTTTGGGTACGTTAATGGTGGCTTTCAAACCTAGTTTGTTGCCATCTAATGTTTTGCGAATGGTGATACTTGTATCAGCCGTTTTGTTTTTAGTAGCCAGTTCACTTTCGGCATTCAGGGCAAAGGTAAATTCGCCTTCCTTGCCTTTTTTGTCTTTCAGTTCTGCCAAACGTTTTTTGTCATCGGCAGTTTTAACTACTAAAATTTCATCCAGTTTATTTAAAGCAATGGTGACTTCTTTTGCAATGGTCATTGGGTTGCCGTCTTCATCAGTTTCCTCCAAATCCAAAAACACTTTACGGAAAGCAAAATCTTCGAGTTCAAATATTTTGCTGTATTGTCCTTCTTTAAATGATTTATGAATTTCAATAATTTGCTTTATCTGGTCGTTGGCTTCCACATAGCGTTCGTTTTCTCCGCTGCCTTCTATGCCGTTATGAATGCGACGGCGTTTGTTGCCCAAACTGCGTTTCATTGGTTTCCAAAAATCAACGGCATTAATCAATTGAATTTTGCCTTTGCGTTTTGCGGGTTTGTTGTTTCGTATCAGCCAAATGTAAGTGGCAATACCTGTGTTGTAAAACAATTCGGTTGGCAGGGCTACAATGGTTTCGAGCCAATCGTTTTCTAAAACATATTTTCTGATTTCGCTTTCACCACTTCCTGCATCTCCACTAAACAAAGGCGAGCCGTTGTGTACAATGGCAATGGCAGAACCGCCCAATTCGGCAGGTTTCATTTTGCTAATCATATGCAGGGTAAAGAGCAATTGTCCGTCACTGCTTCGGGGTTGCCCCACATCAAAACGTCCATTACTGGCAGTCATTACTTTCTTTTGTATTTTTTTCCAACTCTTGCCGTAAGGTGGATTAGAAAGCATAAAGTCGAACTGTTCGCCTGCTGCACCATCTTCGTAAAGTGTGTCGCCTTTGGTAATGTATGCCGTTTCTCCTTTCAGCAATAAGTCGGCTTGTGCCACCGCCCAGGTTTTATCGTTTACCTCTTGTCCGTACATTACCACTTTGGCATTGGGATTTATCTTTTCTTCAATAAATTCCTTTGCTGCCGAAAGCATACCACCGCTACCACAAGCAGGGTCGTAAATTGTAACGAGTTGTCCGTCTTTTATAGCTTTCTCATCCATATCCAACATATGTGTCATCAGGTCAATTACCTCACGTGGCGTATAGTGTTCTCCTGCTTCGGCATTGTTGGCTTCCGAAAATTTACGAACCAATTCTTCAAACACATAACCCATTTTGATGTTGCTCACTTTTTGTGGGCTAAGGTCAATTTGTGCAAAATCTTTGATAAGTGTAAAAAGTATTTTCTCTTCTGCCAGTTTGTTGATGTGAGAACGAATACCCGAACGGTCAATAATGATTTTGATATTGTCGGTATAGCCGTTTAAATAACTGATAAAATTATTTTTGATACTGCTTTCGCCTTCATCTGCCAATGATTGTAATGTATTGTGAGTGCTCGTATTGTTAAACTTAATTGCTTCTAATACTTTGCTATTCAATATTTGTGTCTGCGTTTCAGCATTCACCTTTGCCAATTGGGTTTCCAATTGTGTTTTCAACTCTTCGGTTTTGGCAATTAAAACACCTTCAATCCTGCGGATAAGCACCATCGGGTAAATAATGTCGGGGTACTCGGTACGTTGGAAAATGTCTCTCAGCACGTCATTGGCAGTATTCCAAATCAGGGCAACTTCACTTGATATTTCGGTGTCTCTTTTCATTCAATATTTCTGTTTATTTTATTTGTCAAAGTTATCATTCTCATTGGGTGCGTCAGCAAGAAAACAGCTCTTTTGCAAACTTTGGGCGTGCGTCGACTTGTGCGGTTTGCAAATGTGCTGTTTTGTGCGTTGGCTGTTCATTATATCGTTTTTATTTTTCTGTCATTATGTAGCAAATTGTCCGCTGTGTCGTTTTTTACACTTGCCCCTAACGGATTGGCGGTATGTTTTTGTTGCCGATTTCGAAGCACTGTCCTGTCAAGTTGCACAAAAGTTTATTAGTTGCAGAAACGCTGAAAACCTGCACTATATCGGCAATAAAATATACCGCCTGTTATATGCTGCCAATTTTATCTTTGAATTATTAGTTTTTGTTTTTCTAAAAATTTATCAGATATGACCTCAATTATATAAGTGCCGTTACTTAGGTCTGCAATATTTATTTGGTTTTGTTTTAAAGTTTCTGATCTTACACATGCTCCAAGAACATTATAAATATTTAATGTAAGCTCTGTATTATTTGTTTTGTCTATATTCAAATTAACAAGGTCTGATGCGGGGTTTGGATATAATGTAAAAATATTATTTTGTGAAATAACTAACATTTCGGAGGAATTAAAGCGCTGATAATCAGAACTTATACATTTTAGTTAAAATATTTTAAATAACTGATATACAATGATTTAATATAATAAAAAAGTTGCATATTTCGACATAAATAACTACCTTTGAGTTCGT
>JAURYY010000298.1 GCA_030653695.1 Paludibacter sp.
TTTAAACTGTCAATTGCGGATATAAGGTATTTAAATATCATTTTATGACTTTGAAATCAAAAAGGATTTGCATCCTCTCATATTTTTTATTGGTTTGTATGCCCGAAGGTACAACATTTTCATCTTCTTTGGTGAGCGTGAGCGGTCATGTGGGTTTCATAATATTTATCTGAAGTTTTCAATTAATTTACAAATCTCCGTTATCTGTTCCTCACTCAAATTACTTGCCGAAGGCAAATACAATCGGCTTTAAAGCAACATTAACTTCCAAGCCGGCACAACATTCACTTTGAGATGGTTTACTTCAATAATTTGCTCAAAATCGGAAGTTATAATGGTTAAGTTCATACAATTAAGTTTATTTGAAGCTTCCAATAATCCTGCAATTTCTCTATCGTAAGTTGATTTTTCGCTCATATCCCAACAAACCTGAATAAGTCGTTCTACAACTGTGCCTTGTGTAACTACAAAATCACATTCTTTCGTCCCTTTATAATAATAGATATCTTTACTCATATCGCATTGCGAACGCAACCAAAGATACACTGCATTTTCTAATAACAATCCATTATCTTCTTGAAGGGTTTGCGAAAGTGACTTTCGTAATCCATTATCAATACAATAATACTTCTTGTCAGAGCTGGTTTGTTTCACCAACGATGGTTCATATTTTTGTACCGGTATAAAAAAATAGATTGCTTCTAAGTATTCTGCTAATTCGTACAAAGTGTTTTTACTCACATTTACGCCAAGCGACTTTAATTCATTAAATATCTTATTTATAGATGTTGGTTTTGTGATATTCACCAACATACGGTTAATAAAGTATTTTATGGCCGAGATGTTTTTTAGTTTATATCGCTCAACCAAATCTTTGTAAAGCATTACAAAATAGTATTCCTGTAAAATGCGGTCGTAATGTTCATGCTGCATGAGTACTACTTCAGGGAAACCACCAAAATGTAAATATTCCGTAAAAGCAGCCTTTAATTTTGGTTTAGCTGTAGTGCTATACACATTTTTATCGAGTCCTTCAAAGTTACAAAATTCAGCAAACGATAAAGGTAAAATTTCGTATTGAAGTGTCCTTCCACGCAATGAAGTAGCAATTTCGGACGAAAGCATTTTGGAGTTGGATCCTGTAATAAAAACATGTTTAGATTGCTGATCATACACCCGTCTTACAAACTGCTCCCATCCGGTATTTGTTTGAACTTCATCGAAAAACACATAAACATCCTGAAATCGAATGTGTGGAAACAATTCCTGATACGATTGAATAATTAAATCGAAATCAGCCAAATCGAATTGTAAACGTTCGTCATCGAAATTAAGAAATAGAATTTGCTCTTTCAGTATGCCCGATTCAATTAATTGATTTATTGACAATTGCAAAATACTCGACTTACCACACCTCCGTACACCACGCAAGGCAATGATTTTTTCGGTATCTATTGGTAAAACAACATTTCTCGTAAATAAATTTGTGGGTATTGACTCCTGAAATGTTACAATTAACTCTTTGAGCACTTCCTTCCTTATCATAGGGACAATATATTAGATTTATTTCCTTTAAATAAGGACAAAAGTAAGATTTTTATATTGTTTATGCAAATTATTGAATAAAAAATGAGCTTGAAAACTCAATACCTAAAATTACAATGTTGCAATTAATTTACAAATCCCCGTTATCTGTTCCTCACTTAAATTACTTGCCGAAGGCAAATACAATCCATTTTGCGTAAGCCAATCGGAAACCGAATAATCTCCTGCCATACTACAACCAAATTCTTTCAAAGATTTCTGATTGTGCATTCCATTGAATAATAAACGGGTATCAATACCATGTTCTTTCAAAAACAACATCAGCTCATCTTTTGTATGTCCGTATTTCACTGGATCAATTACAATGGCATTCATCCAGCAAACATTCAGATAATCAACATGAAGCGGTTGAAAAATTATTCCGGGCACATCTTTTAAATATTCCCGATAAAGAGAATTATTTTTTATTCGTAGTCCTTTATAAATGTCGGATTTCTCAACCTGTGCTAATCCGATAGCAGCAATAACGTTGCTCATACGATAATTAAAACCAATTTCGTCGTGCGTATAATTGCGGTTACCATCGAGTGGGAAACAAAGATTTTTATGATAACGTGCTTTGTTATAAATTGCTTCATCGTTGGTTACTACCATTCCACCTTCGCCGGTAGTTATGTTTTTATTGGCAAAAAAACTAAATGCAGCCATATCGGAAAAAGAACCGGCTTTTCTTGCTTTGAATTCGGCGCCATGCGCTTCGGCTGCATCTTCAAGAATAAACAATTTATATTTTTTTGCAATAGCAGTAATTGCATCCATGTCGCACATCAACCCGAAAATATGAACCGGCATAATGGCTTTTGTACGAGCTGTAATCTTTTCTTCAATTTTGGTGACATCTATATTCCAAGTTTCTTTATCAGCATCCACAAAAACGGGTATTGCGCCGGTATAAGCCACTGCAAATGCCGAAGCTATCATCGTAAAGGTTGGAATAATGACTTCATTGCCATTGCCAACTTCACTAAATTCAAAAGCGAAATTTCTCCTGTTCGTTCAAATTTACGGTAGGTTTCGATGTTTACACCAGCCCGTTTAGCTAAACCACTTTGAGTCAGATTCAATTCCAACCGTCTGCTTTTTAC
>JAURYY010000318.1 GCA_030653695.1 Paludibacter sp.
TATGATGGCAGCAATCCTTATTTGTATCCCAATACAGACTGGTACAAGTCATTTTTGAGAAGTACAGCACCCCAACAATCGTACAACATGTCATTTCGCGGAGGAACTGATATTGCGCAATACTATGTGATGTTGGGCGTTGTCGATCAGAAAGGACTTTACAATTTTGCTGATGAGAATCCCGGATTTTCTACTCAAAATAACTTTTCACGGTATAATTTCAGAACAGTTGTAGATGTCAATCTGAGCAAGAACCTTAAAGTCGGCGTGAATTTAGGGGGTAGGGTTGAGAATCGCCATACACCAAATTCAAGTTCGGGTGCCATCATGTCAGCATTATCAAAAATGTCACCTACTATACCGATACATAATGAGGATAATTCTCTTGCCGGTTCAGCCATTTACCGTTACAATCCTTATGGAATGATTGCCAATACGGGATTTGCAGACAGATTCAGCCGTTATATTCAAGGTACCACTACTGCAGATCTGAAGTTGGATATGATTCTGAAAGGACTTTCTGCCAATGCTTTATTCGGATTTGATGCATCCAAACAATATGGACGCTCGAAAAGTCAAAATTATGCTGTCTATCAGCAGAATCAGGACAATACATATACTCAATTCGGAGAAGGATCAAGCATTGATTTGAATTATTCAGGTTGGGACAGTAGTTTTGGCTTGATGTTGAATTATATGTGTGGTTTGTCTTACGATCGCATGTTGGGGATGAGCCACTTAGCTGCCGATATTAAATATATGCAATCGAGCATGTCGGTAGATGGTGATAATCCGGATTACCGCAATCAGGGCGTTTTCGGTCGTACTACATACACTTTTGACAAACGATATACCGCAGAATTTGGCTTTGCCTACAACGGTTCCGAAAATTTTGCAAAAGGCAGTCGGTTTGGATTTTTTCCAACCATATCTGCAGCATGGGTTCTTTCAAATGAAGATTTTTTGAAAAACAATGATCTGATTAGTTTCCTGAAATTGAGAGCTTCCTATGGTAAAGTGGGCAATTCAAATATTGGTATAGGATATCGTTACCCTTATGAGGAAAAATTCTATGGCGGTAACGGATACTATTTTGGTTCAGCAGGTACCGACGGAGCGTATGAAGGCCGTATCGCCAATCCGAACATCACCTGGGAAGAATCACTCAATGCCAATATAGGCTTAGAAATAGGCTTATTGAATAAGCTGGACATGGATGTTGATTTCTTCAACCACGATCGAAGTCAGATCATTACAGGACGTTGGAACACGCTGCCAAGCTTTATTGGACAGGATTTACCCTATGTTAATAATGGTTCTGTCCTAAGCCAGGGATTTGAAATTTCATTCAAACACAACAATCATATCGGTAACTTTTCGTATACCATACAAGGAAATGTATCATTTGCCAAAAACAAAATTACGGCACAAGAAGAAGTTGCAGGGATGAATTCCTGGGAATACAGAACCGGTCAATCGGTGATGCAACAATGGGGTTTACAGGTAAGTCCCGATAAGTTCTTCAAAGATCAGGCCGACATTGATGGTTGGGCAAAATCATCCTATGGTGCCGTACAAGTCGGTGATGTCAAATATATTGATCAAAACAAAGATGGCGTAATTGATAGTCAGGATTATATTCCGATGGGTAATCCATCGGTTCCTGAATGGAACTTTGGACTCACTTTGGGTTGCGCGTACAAAGGATTTGATTTCAATGTTTTATTTACTGGCATTGCTAACCGGAGCATGTTTATTTCGAACAATGTATTCTGGGGTATGCAGGACAACAATAAAATAACGACTGAAGTTGCCCAGAATTCCTGGGGAGTCAGCACAGACCCTATTTATCCCCGTCTGACAAACCAATTGAATCTTCATAATTATCAGGCCTCATCACTCTGGTTAAAAAACGTAGATTATCTGCGAATTCAAACCATGGAAATTGGCTACAGATTACCAAAAAAAATGTTGAGTAAGGCAAACATTACCGAAGTGCGGTTCTTTGTAAACGGATATAATCTTTTCTCGTTCGATAACATGAGCAAATACAACCTGAGTGCAGAGATTCCAAATGCCGGAGTTACTTTGTATCCTGAGATTAGAGTAATCAATATTGGCACCAGCCTCAAATTTTAAATAGAATGGAAAATATGAAAAAACTAATTCTAATAATATTGACTGCCGGAACTGCGTTTATGGCGCAATCGTGCACCGATTTTCTGGATAAAGAAGCAACAGTTGACACAAAATTGAGCTATGAACAAATATTCGCTGATGTACATTATGCTCCCGGCTTCCTGAACAATATTTACAACACATTGCCCGATGGTTACTCGCGTTTTGGTGGTGCCATGCTGGCTGCTGCCTGCGACGAAGCAGTATGTTCAGATGCGGGTTCACCTGTTCAATTGTTCAATAAGAATGCGATCAATGCCACCACCAATCCCGATGATCAATGGGATAATATGTATAGGGGAATTCGAAAGTGCAACATATTCCTGAAAGAATTGCAGCCTGACGGCATTATCACGAAAACAAACAGTATCCCGGTGACTAAAGAAGGTGTGAAAGTGCGCGACTATTACAAAGGACAAGCACTTTTTCTAAGAGCATTCTTCCATTTCGAACTGCTAAAACGCTACGGGAATATCTTTTTTGTGAATAAAGTACTTGATCCTTTTAATGAAGTAGAATTGTTTTCAGGAACACAATCTACATACGATCAAACAGTTGAATTGATAGCAGCAGATTGCGATTCTGCAGCCCTTTTGATGCCGGCTGCCTATCCGGATGACAGTTATAAAGGCCGTCCTATCAGTTGGACTCCTTTAGCTTTCAAATCGCACGTTTTGCTGTATGCGGCAAGTCCCCTGAATAATCCGACCAACGATAAAAGTAAATGGAAACGTGCAGCTGATGCTTCAAAAATCATAATAGATTCCAAAAAATACAGCCTGTCAAGTCTTAGCAAGATTTTTTCCGAATTGTACAATCCTGAAATAATCTTTGCTTGCAAAGCTGTTAACAGAAATGATATTGAAAAATACAATTATCCCGTGAGTTATGAAGGTTCTGGTTTTATGAATCCGACCGAAGATCTTGTACAAGCCTATGGAATGACTGCAAAAACCTACAAAAATCGCAATGTTGATTTTGATGCTACAGATCCGTACAGTCTGACAAATACTAAGAAGAGGGAAGACCGACTCCGGCATACGGTTTTCTTCAATTCAAGCAGACTCAAAGACACCACTGTCGCAACTTTCGTCGGTGGGAAAGATGGACTTTTTTCTTCGCCAACAGCAACAAAAACAGGCTATTACATGAGCAAATTTGTTGATAAGTCTCTCGATCTGGCAAAAGGGAATACCAGTCTACGTGCCTGGGTATTTATGCGTTATGCTGAAATCATACTCAACTATGCAGAAGCTCTGAACGAATATGACAATGTGGCAAACTTTACAGCCATCACTACGGAACTTGATAAATTAAGAAACCGGGCAAATCTAAGGCCCTTTGATACTGCGGACAAAACATTGCTGAAAGATCAGGCTGAAATGCGAAAATACATCAAACAGGAACGTCGTCTTGAACTCGCATTCGAAGAACAACGTTTCTGGGATTTACGTCGTTGGAAAGATGCCGAAACAATCCTAAACCAACCGGTGAAAGGCATTCGGATTACCAGAGATAACGCAGGTATCTATACCTACACTGTATTTGATGCTGACACACGTGTTTTTCAGGAGAAAATGTACTGGTATCCAATTCCAAGAAAAGAAATCCTGAAATACAGAAATGCGGGAAAAACAATTGTTCAAAATCCTGGATGGGAATAATTTTCAATTAATAATTAAAAATTAATAATGCATAATTATAAATATATCAGATAAATAGAATAAATATGAAAAGAATTTCAAGCATAGCCGCTTTAATATTTACACTTGGTTTGATGTCCTGCGAAACTTCTGAAGATATCAGTAATGGGCTCGACCATCAGGTACCCGATTGCAGAACAGTAACCCTTTCCTCAAATGGTCAAACAAAGGTCATTGATGATAACATAGTTACATTGTTGTTGTGGGGCGTAGTACCCCAGACAAATCTTGAAAAAATAATACTACCAACTTTAACTGTCAGCAAAGGCTCAACGTTAGATATCAGTGTGGTAATCAGTGATAACGTAGCGCTTAAAACCGTTGAAGTAAGCTATCCGGGGTGGTTGTTTTCAAAATACATCAATTTTACGAATCCCGAAGGTGATATTCCAAAAACACCTCAAAGTTATACTTTTACAGCTCAGGTTGTGGTGCCTGACAATGCAGTAACTACTCCATGGCTCGAGGATTATTATTTCAACGATGGCTCGTCGTTGAAAATTACGCAATCGTACCATAAAATAGTGCTTACAGTTATTGATATAAATATGAATAAGCGGATCATTCCAATTTTTGTGAAAGTGGAATAAATCTTTTACAATAGTTTTGAAAATAAAATGGAATTAAAGATCTGATTTGATCTTTTAATTCCATTTTATTCTTTATAATCTGAGAAGTAATGTAGAGAATCCTGGTTATACTAAATTTTGTAATTGCAAATAGTTTAATCTCCTGAGAACAATTAAATACATAAGCAAAAATACAATAAGCTTCGAATGACTCTTTTACAGGGCAATTGCCGGATGTTCATTTCAATAATTTTCAGCTATAAATTGTCCTGATCTATGTTCTAATTCTTCACCGTTTTAGCATATTCACTCGGAGTCATTTTAAAGA
>JAURYY010000306.1 GCA_030653695.1 Paludibacter sp.
AAAGGCAGAAACATTTACGGTAGAAGGGTACAATAGTTTATTCATGCATTTTTTGGCAAGAATGAGAAGAAAATCAAAATGCTATTCTAAAAAAGCGGAAATGTTAAATTTATCAGTGCTTTTGCTTATGCATCATAGAAATAACACTCTTTAGATACTTAATTAGCAATTCCGATCAATTAAATGGGTGATAATTTAAAGAGTAAAACCATAAGTGTATTTGCCTGGAGCACCTTTGACAGATTCGGGCAACAATTGGTTCAATTCATAATTGGGCTAATTCTTGCGCGGTTACTTTCACCTCACGATTTTGGATTAATTGGCATGGTAATGATATTTGCTTCTTTATCATTCGTTTTGGTTGAAAGTGGTTTTGGTCAGGCACTTGTGCGAAAAAAAAATGCAGGAGATAGGGAATTTAGTACTATTTTCTTTTTCAATATTGGAGTTTCCATATTGTTGTACACTTTGCTGTTTTTTAGTGCACCACTGATAGCTGCTTATTTTTCGCAACCTCAACTGACTGTCATTGCCCGTGTTATTTTTATATCAATTCCATTTAATGCCTTATATCTGGTTCAATTTGTGAAGCTGGGTGTAGTTTTAGATTTTAAATCAATAGCTAAAGTTAATATTATTTCGACTTCAGTTAGCGGACTTTTTGGGCTTTCGCTGGCATTTTTTGGATATGGGGTATGGGCATTGGTTGTTCAAACCGTATTGTATCATTTGGTACGGATGATTTGCTTTATATATTTTGTGCGCTGGAAACCCATTGCTTATTTTTCATTGTCGGTAATCAGAGAGTTTTTTGGTTTTAGTATAAATTTACTTGGAACCGGAGTTCTAAATGTGATATTCAATAATCTTTATGTGTTTCTGTTGGGTAAATTTTATTCCATTCAGCAGGTGGGTTATTATACTCAGGCAAATAAACTTGGCGAAACTGCAAATTTCACTTTTATCTCTATATTGAGTGGCAGTACCTACAATCTTTTTATTCAGGTTCATGACCAATTAGATCGTCTTTTAAGAATTTTCAGGGAAATTATTCGTAAAACATCGTTGATAACTATTCCGATTTTCATGTTTTTAATTGCAGCAGCACACCCTTTAATTTTTGTACTACTTGGCGAAAAATGGTTGAATTCCGTTATTTATCTTCAACTTATTTGTGCAGCAAATATTTTTGCACCACTTTATGTCCTCAATTTTAATTTATTAAATTCACGAGGAAAATCAAAAGTCACTTTTAAAATTGAGTTAGTAAAAAAATCACTGATCATATTATCGGTTGCTGTCTGTTTTTCTTATGGCATAATACCTATGCTGTTAGCATATATTTTTGTAACATGGCTATCCTTCTTTATCTCACTTGTAGAAGTGAAGCGTGAAATAAAACATTACTGGAAAAATCAAATAACTGATATTTTACCCTCATTTGGTGTCGGATTGTTAATTGCTATCGGTGCATTCATGCTTTCACTTTTGATACAAAACAATCACTTTTTATTAATTACCCAGATTGCAATAGCTATTATCCTTTATCTATTAAGTATAAAACTTTTTTTTAATGACTTGTTTGATAAAGGACTAACTTTTATTCAGGAGAAATTATTAGAATTAAATAGAAAGATATAATGAAAGTTTTATTTTTCAATTAATTCCTGAATACAGTTTATAATTTTTTCTTCTCGTAACGCAAAAGTAAACATTTCCTTCACTCTGCTACATGCAGCTTTTCCAGTGTTCATTTTTAAAGCTTCCAGTATTCCATTTTCCAACTCTTCAACCCTTCTATGTTTTACAATTACACCAGTATCACCTATTGCATCAGGAATTCCGTTTATATTTGAACCTACAGGTATACATTCGAGTAACATAGCCTCGCTTAGTGTGTTTGGCATGCCTTCAGTAATCGAAGCCTGAACAAATACTTTAGCTTTATTATATTTTTCATTTAAAATATCCTGAGGACAAAAAGATGGAATTATTTGTAAATTCTTAATTTCTGAAACTTTGTAATTTTCTTCCACCCAATTCGAATAATCCGGTTTAAGGCCTATCAGTACAAATTCCAAATCTTTACAACGAGACGCAGTTTCAATAAATAAATCAAATCCCTTGTTATAAAAATCACCAAGTTGATTCATTGTACCAACAGTCAAAATCAAATTGTTTTGCTTATTTATTGAGCTGTCCCTGATTATTCTATTTGAGTCAATGCCATTATATATTATTTCAGTTCGGGTATTTAATCCTTTTACATAATGTTTAATACCGTCAATATGCGGATTCTCCTGATTATAATAACTATTTTCATGATAAATAAGGGACTTATGATTTGCAATTATCAAATCAGTATTTCGTAATGCAAACTTCACACAATATCCTCTTATTTTTTTTCTATATACTCCTTTTTTTAATTCGGGGTACGAAACAGCCTCCTGTCCACCAATAAAAATAACGGATTTTTTTCCAATCAATCTTGCAACCAAGACCATAATTGCCGAATGATAATCGGCAAACCAGGAAATGAATATTACATTTCTTCGAAACACTGTAAAGAATAAATAGAAAAATAATTGAATAAGCTTTATTCCAAATATTATTTTACTCCTATTCTGATTCAACAAAAACGGTATAACTTTATATTCTCTTTCAAATATTTCCTGATCACCTCTTATAAAAGATGAATTATATGGTTTGATATAAATAATTTTAGTACTATTTTTCATTAGTGAATAACTTTAGTTGCTAATTGCGAAACAGTTTTTTTATTAGATTGCAAAAGTAGCAAATCATTTGCTAATGTTTAGACTTCTAATTAAAACATAGGTATTTTAACACTACAGCCTATATACTTTTCTTCGTTTTAGTTAAATATTAAAGAGACAAAAAGTGATATGTATTTGCGGAGTTTTAACTGTAAAAAGTTTATTGTATCTTTGATGTTTATTTTTTAGAACAATATGAATATTCTAGTCACCGGTTCTTCAGGTTTTATAGGCACTTATTTATTAAAACGTTTTAGTATAACCAATCACAAAATTAGTTTAGCAGACGTTTCTGATGGAATAAATATTTGCGATTGGGAACAAGTCAAAATTCTTAATCCGGTTGATACCGTAGTACATTTAGCAAATTTATCTTTTGTTCCTGATTCATATAAGAACCCAAAATTATTTTACGAAACTAATTATTTAAGCACCTTAAATATGTTGGAGTTTTGCAGGATAAATAATGCGAAATTAATTTTTCTTAGTTCTTATGTGTATGGGCATCCTGAATATCAACCAATAGACGAGAATCATCCCATTCAGGCATTCAATCCGTATGCTCAAACGAAAGTAATTTGTGAAAGTTTATGCGAAGGATATAACCGTGATTTCAAGGTGCCGGTTACTATTTTTCGGCCTTTCAATATCTATGGAAAAGGTCAAAATTCTGATTTTTTAATTCCTTCAATTATAAATCAAGCAAAGAAAGGTCAAATTATTATTAAAGACGATAGACCTAAACGGGATTATATCCATGTGGAAGATATTGTTGAAGCAATTCTTATAGCTATTGAATCTGACAATAACTTGTCAATCAAGAAATATAATTTAGGAACTGGCAAGAGCTACTCAGTAAAAGAAATTGTAGATTTTGTACGAGATTTATTCAATTCAAAAATTGATTATCTTTGTACAGATGAAATCAGACCGAATGACGTTATGGACACTATTGCAGATATCACTACCATAAAAAAGGATTTGAAGTGGGAACCTAAAATTTCAATAATTCAGGGATTAGGAGAAATGCTATAATTGCACGAATTACTTACAAAAGCTTATCTAAAAAATGAGATTAAATTATTACAAATGAAGAACATATTAGTTACTGGAGCTGGTGGATTTATTGGCTCGCATCTTACTGAATTATTGGTCGAAAAAGGATATAACGTAAAAGCCTTTGTTCATTATAATTCCTGGAATAAATGGGGTTGGTTGGATGCCAGTATTATCAAAAACAAAATTCAAATAGTAACAGGTGATATTCGTGACTATGATTCTGTATATTCGGCTATGGAAGGCTGCGATACAATTTTTCATCTTGCAGCATTAATTGGCATCCCGTATTCGTACGTTTCTCCACAAGCATATATAAAAACAAATATTGATGGCACATATAATGTTTTGCAGGCTGCACGACAACTGAATGTAGAGAAAGTTATAGTAACTTCAACAAGTGAAACTTATGGAACTGCTCAATATGTACCAATTGACGAAAAACATCCGATGGTTGGTCAATCACCTTATTCAGCTACGAAAATTAGTGCCGATCAACTGTCAATAAGTTATTTCAAATCTTTCGATTTGCCTGTAAAAATTGTTCGTCCTTTTAATACATATGGTCCCCGGCAATCAGCCAGAGCAATTATCCCAACAGTTATTTCCCAAATTATAAATGGAGAAAAATTCCTTAAACTGGGAAATTTAAGCCCCACTCGTGATTTAACTTTTGTAAAAGATACAGCAAATGGGTTTTTCCAAATTGCAGAGGCTAAAGGTTTGTTTGGAGAAATAACAAACATTGGAATGAGCGAAGAAATCACTATAGGTGATTTAGTAAGACTGATTGCAGATTTAATAGGTGCAAAGGTTGAAATTATTTCGGATGAACAAAGAATTCGTCCGGATAAAAGTGAAGTGGAAAGGTTGTTCTGTAATAATACCAAAATAAAAAATACTACCAATTGGCTCCCCGATTATACCTTGGTGACTGGTTTGCAGGAAACTATCGAATGGATAAAAAATAATCAATCTTACTTTAAAACTGACATTTACAATGTCTAAACGTGCAGTTATTTTAGCCGGTGGAAAAGGTACTCGCTTAAAGCCTTATACTATTAGTCTGCCAAAACCATTAGTGCCTGTGGGCGAAATGCCTATTTTGGAAATTATCATCCGACAGTTGACAAAAGCAGGATTCACTCATATTACGATTACTATTAATCACATGGCTGATATTATTCGTGCATTTTGTGGTGATGGAAGTAAATGGGGTACTAATATTGATTACTCTCTGGAAGATAAACCGTTGAGTACAATGGGACCTTTAAAACTGATAAATGATTTACCGGAGAATTTTTTGATTATGAACGGTGATGTTTTAACCGATCTTGATTTTGAAATGTTTTATAATGAACACGAAAAGTCTAATAATATTTTTACGGTTTCGGCTTATTCCCGCGACCAGAAAGTAGATTATGGCGTATTGGAAATAGGAATTGACGGGAAACTCGCAAACTTTATTGAAAAGCCGACAAATCGTTACAATGTGAGTATGGGTGTTTATATGGCCAATAAAAAGATTTTGGACTTAATCCCTGAAAACCAGTTTTATGGATTTGACCATTTAATGCTCGATTTGATAGAAACCCAGAATCCTGCTACAGTGAAAATTCATTCCGGTTATTGGCTGGACATTGGACGCCCTGACGATTACGAAAAAGCATGTAATGATTTAGAAGAGAATAATATTAAATATTAATTTTCAATTTGATGCATTATAAGATAGATTTAGTAATAATTGCCTAATATAAAATACCTATTTGAAAATATTTTGGAGTAGATTGATTCATTTATAACTTATTTTCCCTAATTTCTTTGCAAAAGTTTCAATATCAGCATGAAAAAAGCTAAAGAAAAGACCAATAACTGAACGCAACTTCCACAATGGTTCTTTTAATCCAAAACAAAAAACAGATTTCATGTAATTCTTTCTAGCTCCCTTAAAATCTTTTCTTATTAGTTTATATCTGCCTGAACGGGAATGAGCCTCTACCAATAATTTTCTGAAATGTTGATTGATTTGTTTTTTTGAAACTACACTCTTTAAAAATTGAGCGTTTTCTTTTTCATAAAAATCCAATGTAAATTTGTAAAATCCTTCACTTATTTCTGCAGTATATGTTTTTGTAATTTGGTGCGCATAAAATCGCCATTTACCTAATGGGGCATTTATAAAAGAGAAACTTCCATAAAGTGACAACTCAATCCATGTTGTCAAATCTACCAAGGGTAAATTATGACTTTGTTTGAATCCACCAATTTTTTCTATTGTACTTCGTCTTACTAAAACAGTTAGAGCTACAAGAAAGTTGCTAAATAGCAATGTTTGTGTTGCTGAACCTAATGGGTTGTTTTCTAATGTTTGTTGACTGTATTTTGAGAAATCGGTTAAATAGTAATCTTCTTTTAAATCAGAGGAAGTGGAATATGCTTTTCCAAAAGATAAAACATGATTCTCATTCACTTCCATGGACTCAACTTGTAATTTCAACTTGTCTTTTAACCAAATATCATCTCCTTCCAGTACGGCAATGTATTTTCCTTTCGATTTAAAAAGTGCAAAATTGTAAGTTTCAACCAACCTGAAAATCCCTATGTTCTTTTGCGTGAAAACTTGAATTCTACTGTCTTCTTTTGCCAAATCTTGAGCAATGGAATACGTTCGGTCTGTACTTCCATCATCAACTATTATCATTTCCCAGTTAGTATAGGACTGTTCTTGCGCCGAACGAATACAGTCCATGATGTATTTTTCATGGTTATAAGTCGGTGTTATTATTGAAACTAATGCTGAAGTCATTTGTAAAGTGGTTTTGCTACAGTTGCAAATTGTTTATAACGGGCATCTTTTAAAAAGCCAAAGCTTAAATTGATAAATAGTTTTTCTTTCCAGCTTTTACATTTTCCAATTCCTTCGTGTTTTAAAATTTCATAACCTTGTTCCTGAAATGTTCTTCTTATGCTTTTAGAAGTAAAGAAACGAATATGTGTGTCGTCTAAAATTCCACCTTCAGGTTTGTACCTGAATTCCTTTTCTATTAATATCTCAGTTATTAAATTTGAAATATATCGGAAATTTGGGATAGAACTAACCATTACTCCTTTTTCATTAAGTAATGTTTTGACCATGCTAATTGTTAGCCAAGGATTGTAAATGTGTTCTAGTACATCGTTGAAGATTACACAATCGAAATAGTCTTTTGGTAATTTGTCAAAAACGGTATTGAAATCACCAATTAATACGGTATTACAAACTGATTTAGCTTTTTCTCCCGCTTCTGGATTTATTTCAACTCCCCAAATTTCCCGGTCGCTGCGTATTAAATTTGAGCAAAATACACCTGCTCCACAACCTACTTCAAGAATTTTTAGTGCATCCTGTGGGATGAATCTAATCATTTCGGTACGTTTGTTTTGAAAATAACCAATTTCAGTTTTATGATTTGTTGAGTGATCTGGCACAGTGTAATTGTTAAAATTTTACAAACTCATGATTTCTTTGGCTGCAATTTCGGCTGCTTTCCCATTGCCGTACAAATTGATATCGAAATTAGATTTTTTTGTTTTAAAATAATTGAAGGCTGACATAAGTTTTTGCTTGTCACTGCCTACTAAAATATTAAAACCATTTTCAACTAATTCAACCCATTCAGTCTGTTCACGCAATGTAATGCAATGTTTTTGAAAGAAGAAGGCTTCTTTTTGAACACCTCCACTGTCGGTAATGGCTAAAAAGCAGGACTTTAAAAGCATTATCATATCAAAATAACCCACAGGATCTATTAGTTTAAATTCAGGTACGATATTGTTTTTTGATAAAATTTGTCTGGTTCTGGGATGAATTGGTACTACAACCGGAATTTCTTTGTTTATTTCATTCAGCCCCGCAACAATATTGCTCAAGTTGTCAATTGAATCTGTATTTTCCTGTCTGTGGACAGTTGCCAAAACAAAATTATCAAGATTATTTTGTTTCAGAATTTCTGATTTTTCTTCCGCTTTTGCAGCATAATATAAAGCTGCATCTTGCATTACATCTCCATTCTTAATAATTTTCACCGGCATGTTTTCATAACCTTCTCTTTTGAGATTGTTGATAGCTGTGTCGGTTGGACAAAACAAAACATTAGAAATTCTATCCGTTAGTATGCGATTGATTTCTTCGGGCATTTTCATGTTATACGAACGTAGTCCTGCTTCAACATGTATAACTGGAATATGTAATTTGGAAGCTGCCAGAGCGCCTGCAAGTGTTGAATTGGTGTCGCCATAAATCATCACTGCATCAGGTTTTTCTTTCAATAAAACGGTTTCAATACCTTCGAGCATTCTACCTGTCATAGCTCCGTGAGAAAGACCATGAATATCCAACTGATATGCTGGTTTCGGTATCTCCATTTCTTCAAAAAATACATTCGACATATTAGCGTCGAAATGTTGACCTGTATGAATAATTAATTCTTCAATTCCTAAAAGTTGGAATTGACGACTTAATGTTGCTGCTTTTATGAATTGTGGACGTGCACCTACAACTGTAATTATTTTTTTCATAAATTGTTTAATAACTTAGAGAGTTCAGCGGTTAATGATTTTCTTGAATATTGTTCAACTGAACTTGTTTCTACAAAAAGTGTTTTTGAACAATAGTGTTCATAATAGTTTAAAATAATATTTTTTGCAGACTCAGTGTCTTCAAAATCAACTATTTCACCTGCTTTTGTTTCTTTTAACACCTTGGCAACGTCTCCATCTGTTGGACCAACGGCTAACACGGGGCGTTTTGATGCCAGGTATTCAAAAAATTTACCAGTCAAAATCCCTTTTGCATTGGCAGAATTGTTGATTAAAAGTAATAATCCTTGTGATGATTGCTGTTTTCTAATGGCTTCCTTATGGGTCAAGTAATCAATTTTGAGTAAGTTTTGTTCTAAGCCGTATTCCTTAATACTTTCAAGTACTGAAAAGTCAACTTTACCCACTAACTGAATTTGTAAATCATCTTTGAAAGCATCGTTTTCTTTGCAAATCTCACTCAATGCTTTCCAAATTACCTTTGGATTTCGAGCCGCATTTAATGTGCCGATATGCGAAAGACTAAATTTTGTGTCCAGACTGATTGTTTCGTTGGGAGCATCTGATGCATCGTAGCCATTCGAAATTACTTGAATGTGTTTTGGTTGCAAAAGTTCATACTCTTCCTTCATCCCATTGGAAACCACTAAAATGCTATCGGCGCTTTTGATGATTTTCTTTTCAAGTTGGTGATGAATTTTATCAGCTATAAAGGTTAAATGCAAGTCTTTGTAAAAATCAATATTGGTCCATGGATCCCTGAAGTCTGCTACCCATTTTATGTTGGGGAATTTCTTTTTTATTTCATAACCAATCAAATGCATTGAATGTGGAGGACCGGTTGTAATAATCGCATCCACTTGATTATCTTTTATATAATTGCTTAAGTATTGAACGGATGGTTTTATCCAAAATCGTCGGGGATCGGGTATTAAAAAATTTCCTCTAATCCAAATGGAAAGTTTATCTTTCCAGTTTTGTTTTTTGTTTTCTGATATAAAGCCGGCATTAATGGCTTCGTTTTTCTTACCCGTCAAGTTTCGATAAACATTATAAGGCTCCCAAATCGGCGTTTTAATGATTTCAATATTCTCTGGGAGGTCTTTTTCGAATGAAGTATCAATAGAAGGAAATTCAGGGTTTTCGGGTGTGTAAATAATAGGTTCCCAACCAAACTGGGGCAGGTATTTAGCAAATTTTAACCAGCGCTGAACACCGGCTCCGCCCGAAGGGGTCCAATAATAGGTTATGATGAGTACTTTTTTCATGGTTTAGTCAACTGTAATAATATAATAACCGCAAGTTGAAACTATATTTCTTAAAACAGGAAACCGACTTAAAAAACCAAATAAAACACGTGGTTTTAAACCAAATTTTATTTCGTAATTCGGATTAATGAAATAGAGAGTTCTTTTTAAAGTCCGATAATTGTTTTTTAAAATCAGTTTCTCGAACCTGTCTAAACTAATGCCGGTTTGTTTAATATCAAGTAAACCGGCAATTTTAGCCTCGTCTTCGCCAAAAAGTTTTAAAATGGCTTCATATATTTTTGGCGGGAATAAATGAAAAAAGGGCAAAACGGACAAAAATAGGCTGTTGCACATTTGTTGATGACCACCGAACGGATTTTGCCAGGGTGGAAATGCAAAAAATGCAATACCGTCCGGAGCCATCAGATTTTTCATCAGTCCCAAAAACTTATCCTGATCGTGGATGTGCTCAATCACATCGCGCAAAATAATCACATCGAATTTTGCCTGAAAATCGTTTGTCTTATAAATATCTTCGCTGATCAGTGTGATTTTTTCTGAAAATGGGTGTGAAGCATAAAACGCTTTCGCTTTTTCGATTTTCGTTGTGCTGAAATCAACTCCTGTACAAATACATCCCAAATCGAGAAATGGTTTTAGATTACCGGCTTCGCCGCAACCAATTTCGAGAACCTGCATACCTTCCACTATCGGTTTTACGCTGCCTATAAACGGAAGAATATGTTTTTGGGTGCTGATAATCTGTTCGTTGATATATTGGAAAGGATTTCTATGGCGTTTTTGCATGGTTTTTAATTTCAAAAAATAAGAAATTGAGGAATAGTACAATTTATATAAACTCAATTTTGAACCATCTCCTTCTCCTTGAGAAGAGGGGTGGGAGTGAGTTGTTAACCCAACATTTCAATAGCTTTCAACAGTCGTTTAATCGTTTCGTCTTTTCCGATAAGCGAAATGATGTCAAAAATATGCGGACCTTTTGCTTCTCCGACTATTGCCAACCGGAACGCATTCATAACTCCTCCCATATTATATGCTTTGGCAGCTATCCATTCTTTTACAATTTCCTCTGCTTTTTCGGCAGTGAAATCATCAATGGTTTCCAGCGTTTCAATTAATTCTTGCATAAGCAGTGGAGTTTCTGCTTTCCAGCGTTTCTGTACGGTTTTTTCGTCGTAAGTTGTTGGTGCCACAAAGAGGAATGAAGATTGCGACCATAATTCATTCACAAAATTGGCACGCTCACGCACTAATTCCACAATTTTCATTATCTTTTCCGTATCTTCCACAATATCTTTTTCAATCAAAATATGTTGAAACAGATCTGTAATTTCTTCCAATGATTTACTTTGCAGGTATTTGTGATTAAACCATTTGCCTTTTTC
>JAURYY010000308.1 GCA_030653695.1 Paludibacter sp.
GCAGTGGTTGTACCATCTTTATTTGTATCTCCACCCCAATTATCGTCCAAAATAGACGTAAAATAAATATTCTCTCCTACTGCTGCATTGGCAATTAAAGAACCTTCCACATTCATGGAATTTCCATTTTGGAATTTGAGAATATTTTTCGAAGCAACTGTCAAACTTCCGGCCGCCTGAATATTAAATCCACTTGGAAAATAGTAAGGTATGCTGATGAATGGAAGTGTCATAGATTTATTCAAATACGAAAACTCCATTTTCACGGCAACATAATTGTTGCCTGAAAAACTATTTAAACCTGCCACAGTTAGATTGGCAACGCTATGATAATTGATCGGGTAATTACAAGCAGTGATGTTTATGTTGGTAATGCTTGCATTCGCATCGGTATTTAAACCTAATCCATTGTCGTAGTTCTGAATATAAACTCCCGACAGTGTAACATTGGAATTACTGGCTGCATTTACTCCATCGTAGTTAGTCATCGCACTTGCATTCGTGGTACTGATAAGTCCCCCGTTCATATTCAAAACTCCCAAAGCTTCTACATGAATAGCTTGATAAGAGGAATTTGTCACATCAGTATTTATCAAGGTTGCTGTTCCTTTATAAATCACAAACTTTTGAGCATAATTAATTTTACAATCGGTTAGATTAACCGTACCGCTATTTGAATAATCCCCTGTTTGAATTTGTCCCCAACTCCCTGGTACCGGTGTCACACTGCTGGAAGTAAAAATCACATTGGTAGCATTCATTGTGCCATTAATGTTCAAGGAGGAGGAAGCACCGAATTTTACAGTAACTCCTGATTCAATGGTCAATGTTTTGCCCGATTGAATAGTCAGGGAAGATGGAATAACGAATGGGCTCTTAGCTAAGCTCAATGTTGAGTCTTTGGTGATGGTTCCTGAAAGTGATGTCTGACCAAACATTGGTAAAAAGACAAAACAGGCGAACGAAAAGAATAAAACAATTCTTTTCGTGAATTTGAGTAAGATTGTTTTCATATTTTTCTTATTTAGTCTGAAATGAGACATGAGTTCAAAACGAATTTCGGGGAGATGAAAAAAATTAAGTATCCGATAAATTGTGAATTGTTGACAGAAAAATCTGTTTGCGAGGTAGAAAATCTTTTCAGATTTGGAGCTTATATATAGCCTATAATGCTATATGCCAAGGAGAACTAATTGATGAAACTCTTAAAAGGAGTAACTAAAACTCAATATTTGTCAATTAGTTTGGGGAACCATCTTAAATAAAAAATTGCTTTTGTTCACAAATCGTAAAATTTACGAGAAAAGTGGAAAAGAGCCTGTATTTGTTATATTCCATAGGTTACTATTTATTAGGTAATAAAAGTTGTAATTACTATAGTAAAGATGAAAAGAGAACTGTATTAAAGCGAGTACAAAATTAATAAATTTAGCGTCATTGACGAAATATTTGTGTTTTTTTGTGTTTTTTTAACTTTGGTGAAATTCGTCAGAAAAAAAATAATTGAAAATTCAATATTAAAGAAATAAATACAACAGAAAATACTTTGGTGAAAAATTATTTGACAGATTATTAATTGCCTGCGTTAGCTATAAAAACGAATTTTAGGTACAATACCCGATACTCATATAAATTAATTAGAAGTCAGATATTCAGATATATACACTTATTATTTTCATTAGGTTATTAAAATCAAACTTACATAAAAATTAAACGCAAAGAACGCAGAGTTAAGTTTAATAAATGTCTGATAATCAAATGAAATTGCAAAGCCGCTAAGAAAAACTTTTAAGTTTTTCTTAGCGGCTTTGCAATTTTGCGTTCAAAAATGAGGTTTTAAACGACCTATTGAAAATATTTTTTAGAAATAATTGTAATTTTTTTTGCTCTTATATTTTGTATATTTGCATAAAATAATGAACAAAGAAAAAAGTACATGAGCAAAGTTTTGCATGTAATTGCATTCGACATACCCTATCCTCCGAATTATGGTGGAGCTATCGACGTTTTTTATAGAATAAGCGCTCTTTCTGAACATGGCATTAAAATTATTCTTCATTGCTTTGAGTATAATCGAAGCAAATCTGATGTGCTTGAAAAAATGTGTTATAAAGTTTTCTATTATAAAAGAAACACTTCAATAATTAGTCATTTTAGTATTTTGCCTTATACTGTTATTAGCCGCAAAAATATTGAATTGATATCCAATTTGACTAAAGATAATTATCCGATTATGTTTGAAGGAGTGATGTCATGTTATTATTTAAATAACAAGCTACTGGCAAATCGATTTAAAATTTATAGGGAAGCAAACATTGAACACGACTATTATTTTGAACTTTTTAAAGCTGGGAACAGCATTAAAAATAAAATTTATTATTTAATTGAATCAGTAAAATTTAGATTTTACGAAAAAGAATTGAAAAACTCAAACCTTATTCTTGCCATTTCCAAAAAAGATCAAATTTATTATTCATCTAAATTTCCATCATTAAATGTCGATTTTATTCCTTGTTTTCACTCAAACAAAGCGGTAACAATTAGCTGTAATCAGAGTGATTTTATTTTATATCATGGTAATCTTTCTGTGCCCGAGAACGAAAAATCTGCCAGATATCTCTGTGAGAATGTATTTTCGAAACTACCCTATCGTTGCATAGTTGCCGGTATGAATCCAACTTTGTTATTACAGAATACATGTGATAAATTTTCAAATATCGAACTTATTTCTAATCCTGATAATGAAAAATTATCACAGTTTGTACAAAATGCTCAGGTACATATTTTAATAACATTTCAAAGCACCGGACTAAAAATAAAACTTTTGAATACACTTTTTGAAGGCAGGCATATTATAGTGAACGATAAAATGCTCGTTGGCAGCGGATTGGATAGTTTATGTCATATAGCAAATACGCCTTCAGAACAAATCGAATTGTGCGAAAATCTTATGCATCTCCCTTTTAACTTTGAAGATATACAAAAAAGAAATACTCTTCTAATTCCTGATTTTTCGAACGAATTTCTTGCAGAAAAAATTTCAGGATATCTCAATTAATTATCTGGCTATTAAAATATATTGATTTAATCACTATAAAAATGACAAGTTGTCAGCAAACCGAAATCTTTTCAGTATCTAAAATGTAGTAACTGTCAAAAACAGACGCAAAAAACTTTTGGCATAAAATCTGTAAAATATGAATCCGGTTTGAAAGCAGTTTAAGTTCTTTCGAGTAACTTCAAACTTTTCATCCCGATTCCCGTCCCGATAGCTATCGGGAATCGGGACGGGACAACCATCAAATTAATTAAAAAAACAATAAATACAGAGTAATTATGAACATTAAACCATTAGCCGACCGCGTGTTGGTAAAACCGGCACCGGCAGAACAAAAAACAGTGAGTGGAATTATTATTCCCGATTCAGCCAAAGAAAAACCACTAAAAGGTGAAGTATTGGCAGTTGGTAACGGTACAAAAGATGAAGTAATGGTGGTAGCCGTTGGAAATAACGTATTGTTTGGAAAATATGCCGGAACTGAACTTGAATGGGAAGGTGAAAAATACCTAATTATGCGCCAATCAGATATTTTGGCAATTATTTAAGACCCCCAACCCCTAAAGGGGAATAAAATAACACATAACAGAAATTGTAAATAGTAAATGTTTAAATAGTAAATAAATATTATGTCAAAAGAAATTTTATTCAATATTGATGCCCGCGATCAACTAAAAAAAGGAGTTGATGAGTTGGCAAATGCAGTAAAAGTTACGCTTGGCCCAAAAGGTCGTAATGTAATTATCGAAAAGAAATTCGGTGGTCCGCAAATAACCAAAGATGGTGTAACAGTAGCCAAAGAAATTGAACTAGAAGATCCATTCCAAAACCTTGGAGCTCAATTAGTGAAAGAAGTGGCTTCAAAAACCAGCGAAGATGCCGGCGATGGCACAACTACGGCTACTGTGTTGGCACAATCCATAATTACTGTTGGTTTGAAAAACGTAACTGCAGGAGCAAATCCAATGGATTTGAAACGCGGCATCGACAAAGCCGTGGCTCAGGTAGTAAAAAGTATTGCTTCTCAATCGAGAAAAGTGGGTGATGACTATGATAAAATTGAACAGGTTGCTTCTATTTCGGCAAATAACGATGCAGAAATAGGCAAACTGATTGCAGACGCGATGCGTCAAGTATCGAAAGATGGCGTTATCACCATTGAAGAAGCCAAAGGAACCGACACAACCATCGACGTGGTTGAAGGTATGCAGTTCGACCGCGGATATATTTCGGCTTATTTTGTAACCAACACCGAAAAAATGGAAGTGGAAATGGAAAAACCATATATCCTGATCTACGACAAAAAAATATCAAATCTTAAAGAATTACTTCCGATACTTGAACCGGCAGTTCAATCAGGACGTCCCTTGTTGATTATTGCAGAAGATGTTGACAGCGAAGCTTTAACAACTTTGGTTGTTAATCGCCTGCGTGCTCAGTTAAAAATATGTGCTGTAAAAGCTCCGGGATTCGGCGATCGTCGCAAAGAAATGCTTGAAGATATAGCTATTTTGACTGGTGGCGTTGTAATATCTGAGGAAAAAGGAATTTTACTTGATCAAGCTACTTTGGAAATGCTCGGAACTGCTGAAAAAATTACTGTAAACAAAGACAATACCGTAATAGTGAACGGCGCAGGAGCTAAAGATAACATTCACAGCCGTATTGCACAAATCAAAGCACAAATTGCTACCACTACTTCGGATTACGACCGCGAAAAATTGCAGGAACGTTTGGCTAAATTATCAGGTGGTGTAGCTGTATTGTATGTTGGAGCTCCTTCGGAAATTGAAATGAAGGAAAAGAAGGATCGTGTTGAAGATGCATTGAGTGCAACGCGTGCAGCTATCGAAGAAGGAATTGTTCCGGGTGGTGGCGTGGCTTATATCCGTGCAATCGATGCGTTGAGTAACGTAAAAACTGTAAACGATGATGAAATGATTGGCGTTGAAATAGTTAAACGTGCTATTGAAGAACCGCTTCGTCAGATTGTACTGAATGCCGGAAAAGAAGGTGCAGTTGTGGTTCAGAAAGTTCGTGAAGGCAAAGATGATTACGGATACAATGCGCAGACCGATAAATACGAAAACTTTTTTGCTGCAGGCGTTGTCGATCCTGCTAAAGTTTGTCGCGTTGCGTTGGAAAACGCTGCTTCAATAGCAGGAATGTTTCTGACTACCGAATGTGTAATTACTGAGAAAAAAGAAGCTAATCCTGCTCCACAAATGCCTATGGGCGGTGGAATGGGTGGAATGATGTAATACCCCCAACCCCCCGATAGCTATCGGGGAAAGGGGGGTTTTAAACTAACTTCCCGCCGGCGCAATCCGGTGGACACTATATAAATCCAAATCCTTGCTGCTGAAAGGCAGCAAGGATTTTCGATTTTGATGTAAGTAAGGCTGCAAACAAACTGTTATATTGCATTGGGACCTGTTAAATAAACATTTATTTTAACGTGCAAGGTATTTGCTCAAAAACACTTGTATTGGTTTATTTTTGAAATGAAATGCAGTAGGACATAAATTCAAGCTCCCTGTACCCAAATTTGTAATTACCTGAAAATACAATAGATAAGAATTCACCTATCGCACATAAGATAGTAGCATAAAAAGCAAACAAGTCGTTTGTCGTCATTTAAAAAGTTGATAAACATAACCTGTAAAAGCCAGAACCAAAAAGGTAAAACATCTCTGCCGTAGATAGTTACAAATTAATCTTATGACGTAAATCATTACAAAGTGGAGATTCCAATTTGTAGGCATAAAAAATAGTAAGGGACAAGCGCCCCGATAGCTATCGGGATAACCGCTTGATTAAATCAACAAAATACTATTACTTGTTTCAAGCGATGAGGATGTTGCTTGTCCCTAACAATGACCAATTTTTAATAGATGTTGTATCAATATAATAAAAGACATTAGAACAATCTCGATAGCTATCGGGGAAAATGCAATATATCAAATATTTACAAAACTCAAAGTGTATGTTATATTTGACGTTTATTATAGTATGCTAAAAAACACACCATTTTGAGAGATAAGGTACTTAACCAAACTTAATATTGCTTTGTATCGAAAATTTAATTCTATAAAAAAATCTGTGTGGGGTCATGAAGTCTGAAATTTAATTTTAGCTTTGAGCATTCGTATAAGAAAAAAGAATTTGTATCTTTGTTGACATAAAAAAAATACTATGTTATAAAAACATGAAAAAAGAAGACAAACTAAAATATTATAGTTGGAGCTGGGGCGACCGTTACGATGGTTAGCGAGTACGTAAAGTAGATGCCGTTTTCTCGGTAATTCCCTATTTTCTGCGCACCCGAATGGATGCCCAAAACTACTTTGAAGAACGTGTGCCGATTGATTATATCGAAGTTTTTATCAAAGAACATAAAAGGGATATTCCCGATTTATCAATTATGCATGTAGTGATGGCATCGATTGTACGGCTTATTTCACAGCGACCACATGTTAACCGTTTTGTGATGTGGAATAAGATTTTTGCACGTAATCACGTTAATTTTTCAATAGCTGTAAAACGCTCCTTGTCGGATGATGGAGAAGAAACCCTCATTAAACCTTACTTTTTACCCACCGACACCTTACAGGATATTGTGCGGAAAACAAAATTAGAACAGGAAAACAATCAACAAGTTGGGCAACAAAACTCATCGGATACAATTTCGAAAGTGCTCGGTTTTTTACCCGACTTTGCCATGCGATTAGTTGTTTTTAAATTGTTGTGGTTAGATAAAGTGGGTTTATTGCCTAAATTTATCGAAAAAGCAAGTCCCTGGCATTGCGGCGTTTTTCTGACCAATATCGGTTCACTTGGCGTTGAATCTATTTATCACCACCTATACGAATTTGGCACCTGCAGTATGTTTGTAGCCATGGGTAAAAAATCGAGGCGACATCATTTGAATAAAAACGGCGAATTAGTTGTCCACAAAAGTATTTTACTCAAATATGTAATGGACGAACGCATTTGCGATGGTTTCTATTATGCCTCTTCGATGCGGATGTTGAATAAAATTTTTGCTGATCCTTCGGTATTACTCACTCCACCTGATAAAGTAGTGGTTGATGAAGGAGTAGGGAAAAAGAGAATAGACTTATAATTTCAAAAAAAGGGTAACTACTCAGCACCCCTATAAATCAGTAATTGTACATTTATTTAATTGATTTACAGAAAACTAAGTATCCTGCCCCAGAGGGGCTGACTGTGCATAACCCCCAGTGGAGCTTGCGGAACTGGGGGTAAAAGCGAAATAC
>JAURYY010000317.1 GCA_030653695.1 Paludibacter sp.
GAAGGAAGATGGTCCATGTCTCCGCTTAACAGTGTCATCCGACTTTCTCGGATCCTATAAATTTGCTTTGCTACACCTTCGGCTAATTTTGCTGCAGAGCCTGCCATTAAATACTCTTCGCTCAATGGTAACGGCGATTTAGATGGTGTAATTGAAGGTTGATTGTCGGCAGGTTCAATTTTTATTGGTTGTTCATCCTTCAAGGGGACATTAACGCCGCAAAGCAACCCTTTTTTATCTACGGTAATGAAATTGTGCGGAAATCCTTTCATATTCTCAACTATATAGGTTCTTTGAGGGTCAGGAATTGCCAAAGGTTGTATGGTTACATTTTTAAAGATGTATAAAGTTTTGTCTTCTGTTATTATCTGATTTGTTGCCAGATAACGTTCTGAAAACTGGTAAAATTGTCCGGCCTTCTGAGTTGATTTTTCTATTTCTATTTCAATACAAAATTCAGTTCTGGGAAGTGAATATACAAATACGGGTTTTCCTTCCGTAATTTTCAAAGGATTTGCGGCCATTGTAAAGCAAGCCGAAATTACCGACAAAAAAACAAGCATTGATTTTCTCATAAAAGACAAATATTTAAAAATGAATTACTTTTTCTTTTTAGTTGTTTTTTCTTTTGTCTTTCGGGCAAAACCTTTCTTTTTATTACCGTTTTGAGGTTGCGAAGCGATTAACTCTTTGCACTGTTCGAAAGTCAAAGTAGTCGGGTCGGTACCTTTAGGGATTTTATAATTTGATTTTTCGAAAGTAAAATAGGCACCGAATCGTCCATTTATCAACTGAATTTCAGCATTATCTCCCAGTGTGCCAATTAATTTATTTTTTTCGGCTATGCGTTTATCTTCAATAATTTCAACTGCCCGTTCAGCTGTTACACTCATCGGATCGTCGGTTTTTGTCAACGAATAAAAAGCTCCGTCGTGCCGGATATAAGGACCAAATCGTCCAATGGCAACGGTCATCTCTTTTTCTTCGTAAGCACCAATTTGTCGTGGCAGTTTAAATAATTCAAGGGCATCTTCGAGTGAAATACTTTCGATGGATTGATCGCGGCGAAGTGAGGCAAAAATGGGTTTTTCTTCCTCGTTGGATGTTCCGATTTGTGCTAACGGACCAAATCTGCCTATTTTTACCGAAAGCCGACGACCACTTGCCGGATCAACGCCAAGAATCCGCTCGCCAACCTGCCGTTCCGATTTTTTCATTGTATCTTCAACCACTGGATGAAATTTTTTGTAGAAATTATCGATGGCTACCGTCCATTTTATATTTCCTTCAGCAATATCATCAAACTCTTTTTCGACATCGGCGGTAAAGTTATAATTAAGAATATCCGGAAAATATTCGGTCAGGAAATCGTTGACTACAATACCTATATCAGTAGGAAACAGTTTTGATTTTTCGGCGCCAAAATTTTCTGTTTTAATGCTTTCAGTAATTTTTTCTCCCTTGAGTTTTAAAAAAGCGAATTCGCGTTTTTCGGGTTGACGATCCATTTTTTCAACGTAAGTACGGTTCTGAATAGTAGAAATAGTAGGCGCATAAGTGGATGGGCGTCCAATACCCAATTCTTCGAGTTTGCGCACCAAGCTGGCTTCGCCGTAACGGGCAGGTTTTTGGGTAAATCTCTGTTGAGCCGTAATTTCGGCTGGCATTAACTTTTCTCCGGCTTTCATTGCCGGCAAAAGTGATTCATTTTCTGCATCGTTTTCATCATCGGTCGATTCAAGATAAACTTTCAAAAAACCATCGAATACAATCACTTCGCCCGATGCCACAAACTGATATTTATTGCCCGAAATATTGATAAAAATGGAAGTTTTTTCAAGTTCCGCATCAGCCATTTGCGAAGCAATGGTTCGTTTCCAGATTAATTCGTACAAGCGTTTTTCCTGCGCACTACCTTCAGCGGTTCTTGAACTCATGTATGTAGGACGAATGGCTTCGTGTGCTTCCTGTGCTCCTTTTGAGGTGGTGGTAAACTTTCGTATTTTTACATATTTTTCGCCTGCCATGCCGATAATTTCAGCTTTGGTAGTGTTGATAGCCATATTTGAAAGATTCACCGAGTCGGTACGCATATAAGTGATTTTTCCCGATTCGTAAAGTCGCTGAGCCACTTGCATGGTTTGTGAAACCGAAAAACCAAGTTTACGGGCGGCTTCCTGCTGCAGTGTCGATGTTGTAAAGGGCGGAGCCGGTGATTTTTTCGAAGGTTTTGTTACAATGTCATCAACAGAGAAACCGGCTTTTTTGCAATGCTCCAAAAAAGCAAGTGCTTCTGATTTTATATTGAAACGTTGTTGCAATTCTGCTTTCAGTTCCACAGGGTTACCTTTAATATCAACTGATTTGAACAACGCACTCACTTTATAAGATGCTTCAGGAACAAACTGATTGATTTCGCGTTCGCGTTCAACAATAAGACGAACTGCTACAGACTGAACCCTGCCTGCCGACAACGAAGGTTTGATTTTGCGCCACAAAACGGGAGACAATTCAAAGCCCACAATGCGGTCGAGTACGCGGCGTGCCTGCTGAGCATCGACTAAGTTGATATCTATTTCTCTGGGATTGTCGATGGCATGTAAAATGGCGTCTTTTGTAATTTCGTGAAAAACTATTCGGCGCGTTTTTTCTTTTTTTAGTTGGAGTTCTTCTGATAAATGCCAAGCAATTGCCTCTCCTTCGCGGTCTTCATCGGAGGCGAGCCATACGATTTCCTTATCTTTTACTGCTTTTTTAAGCTCCGAAACCACCTTTTTCTTGTCGGAAGAAACGATATACTCAGGCTTATAATTGTTTTCAAAATCAATACCAATTCCTTTATCGGCAAGGTCGCGTATATGTCCGAAACTGGACATAACCTGGTAATCGCTTCCTAAGAATTTTTCAATAGTTTTGGCTTTAGCCGGAGACTCAACAATGACAAGATTTTTCGACATAACTTGTTTAGTAAATAAAGTATTTTTTTAAAATCGAGTGCAAAATAACAAAATTAGGTAGGTACGAGCCAAATTTTCAGGACATTATTTTTGTTTTTTATTGATAATAGCTTGTTTTATGCTTTATTATGCCTTGTTTTTTAACATTAAGCAGTTTCTCAAACCACAATTTCGCTTCGATTGATATAATTAATTAAAAATAAAAAGGTTCACCACCTAAGCGGTAAACTCCAGCGTATTTGATATACCTCCATCAAGTCTGTAAACTTCAACGTCAGGATGGTAGTAAGTAGAAGATGCCAATTTACTGACCTGCCCATCTTCACGAAAAACAAAATTACTCCCAACAACTGCACCCCAGTCGGTCCGAATCCTTTGCAAATACTTCTATCTCTGATAAATTATTTGTACTTTTGTGCTGTTGCATATTTCGCTTGAATTACGAATTTGTTTTGTAATTAGCTCAAAGGTAGTTATTTGTGCTGAAATATGCAACTTTTTATAAAATTAATTCTTTAAATATCAGATATTTAGTTCGTTTTAACTAAAACTAACAACTTCTGTCTATCAATGATTTAGCTCCTCCGAAATGTTAGGAATTTATTCATTCTTTTAAATAATCGATTCTTATTTATTAATGAACAAAATAAACGAACAAATAAAATCTCTTTTCACCGAGCAAGTTTCCAACTGGGATCTTGCCTGCACAAATTACGCTGGTCTTAAAACGGTGCAAACCAAATCTTTCAACTTCGGCGACTTCGATGTAAAAGTACAGTTCAATCCTGCCCGCATTGTGTCATCGGGAGCCAAAGTGGATGCCAAAACCATTGCTGAACGCTTATGCTTTCTTTGCAGTGAAAATTTACCGACTCAGCAAAAAGGTATCAATGCGGGTGATTACACAATTTTAGTGAATCCTTTTCCAATTTTTCCGGAGCATTTTACCATTCCACGCAAAGCGCATGTCGATCAGCAAATTCTTCCTTATTTTGCCGATATGTTGGAGTTGGCAAAAGCATTGGATGAATATTTGATATTTTATAATGGACCCAAATGTGGCGCATCGGCTCCCGATCATGCACATTTTCAAGCCGGAACAAAAGATTTCTTGCCTTTGGTGAATGATTACAAACGACTCAAAGCTACTCATGCCATTTTGATTGAGGAAGATGAGCACTGCCGGATTTTCAGTCTGAAAAACTACCTGCGAACCGTCATCTGTATCGAAGCGGACAATATGGTATCGGCGCAAAATCTGTTTGAAAAATTCTTCAATAAATTGAAAGGAGATAATACCGAAGAGCCCATGATGAATATGGTGTGCTTGTACGAAGATGGAATCTGGTACACTTTTGTGCTCCCCCGAAAAGTTTTTCGGCCGTGGCAATATACAGCCGAAGGAGACAAACAACTCCTGGTAAGTCCTGCCACCGTCGAAATGTGTGGAATTTTCATTACACCGGTCGAAAGTCATTTTGAGCGAATTACCAAAGAAGATATTATCAGTATTTTGCAACAAAGCAGTTTAAAAATCGGATAATTTTATTTTATGAAACAAAAACAAATATTACTGTTCATAATTTTTATACTATACCATAGTTCACTCTTTGGTCATACTTATTTTTCGGAAACTGATAAAAAAATCAAATTAATATCTGACAAAGCAAGTTACAATGTAAGTGAAATTGCAAAATTCATCAACTTCAATTTTCGAAGCGAACCCGAAAAAATCAGAGCCATTTATACTTGGATAGCGAATAATATTCATTACGATATAGAAAGAAAGCACATAATTAGATATTACGATAATTATGAGCAACTAAATGATTTAGCCCTAAAAACCCGAAAAGGTGTTTGCATGAGTTACTCAACCCTTTTTTTGTAAATTAGCACACGGTGTAGGGATAAAAGCCCATGTCATTGAAGGATTTGCCAAACAAAACGGACAAGTGATCGATGTCCCACATACCTGGGTTGCAGCCAGTATTGATAATGAATGGTATCTTTTCGACCCGACATGGGGTGCAGGATATATATCCAATTCACAATATATCAGCCAAATCAACGACTTTTATTTCATGACCGAACCCGAAATATTGATACAAACACATATCCCATTTGATCCCATCTGGCAATTGTTGAATTATCCGGTAACGTATTCCGAATTTTATCAGGGAAAAGCTATCGACAATAAAAATAAGCCGTATTTCAACTTCAATGATTCGATAGTGAATTATTGTAAGTTGAGCGAATTGGACCAATTGATTGCAGTCAATAGACGGATTGAAAAAAATGATTTATTTAACAAAATGGCTCAAAACAAATTTAAAAACAATCTTAGAGAAATAAGTCATTATCAAGAAGTTCAGGTCATTGATATTTACAATATGACTGTTGAGCATCTGAATAATAGCATTAAAACAATCAATACTTTTATCGATAGTCGAAACAGTACAAAGCATTTACTTCTAACTAAAGATCATCAAAAAATCCTTTTTGAAGCTGAGCATTATCTAAATCTCTCGAAACAGCTTCTTGCTAAAATTGAAAACGCAGATCCTAAACATGCCAATTATATCAAAAATCTAAAAAAATCAATTGAACAAACAAATAAGAATTTCGTTGAACAAAAAGAATTTCTGAACAAAACTTTATCTGAAAACAAGCGAAGAAAGAAAAGTGTATTTTTCAATTTTTTTAAACTCAGAATATGAAATGGAATGAACCGGTTATTAATGTTGGTATTTTATCCAATACCAACATTAAATTTAATTTAAATGGAAATTTTACCTCTGATAATGGTAAAATATATTCAGGCATTCAAAAGGCTGAGTTTTGTGAAGGCGTGGTGTTATTCGAAGGCAGTTTGATTGAAGAACTTTTATTTGAACCTGTTGAAAATACTAATTCTTTCGATTTATTGGATGTTGTTATCGGTATCAATTTTCACTGGGAACGAAAAGAAAATCAGCGTTTTACAGGTGCACTGAAGTTGATAGTGGAAAATGGGCAGTTGACGGCTATTAACCGAATCGGAGTTGAAAATTACCTCACCAGTGTCATTTCGAGCGAAATGAGTGCCACAGCATCGGAGGAGTTATTGAAAGCACATGCCGTGATTTCGCGGAGTTGGCTGCTGTGTCCGTTGCAAGACAAAAGAACAAAGATAAAAGAACAAAGACAAGATAACAAACATGAAACACAAAACACGGAACCCGAAACCCGAAACCCGAAACGAATAATAAAATGGTACGAACGCGATGCGCACACCCGTTTTGATGTTTGCGCCGATGATCATTGTCAACGCTATCAGGGCATTACACGCGCTTCAACGGTGGCAGTCGAAAAAGCCATTGAAGCAACACGCGGCGAAGTATTGATATTTGATGATATGATTTGCGATGCGCGTTACTCCAAATCATGCGGCGGAGTGTCTGAAAATTTTGAAAATTGCTGGGCTAATGAACATTATCCGTACCTGACTAAAGTGATTGATAATCCTGTTGAACCCGAAAGTTTTGAACTGGACTTGACTGTGGAAGAAAATGCAGAAAAATGGATTCGTCATTCGCCCGAAGCATTTTGCAATACCGCCGATAAAAAGGTGCTGGCACAAGTACTGAATAATTATGACCAGGAAACGACCGATTTTTTTCGTTGGAAAGTGGAATACTCACAAACTGAATTATCTGAATTATTGTATCGAAAATCAGGAATTGATTTCGGACAAATTATTGATTTAATTCCGGTAAAACGCGGAGAATCAGCTCGCTTGATAGAATTAAAAATTGTTGGTACAAAACAAAGCGTTATAGTTGGGAAAGAATTAGAAATTCGTAAATGGCTTTCAAATTCTCATTTGTACAGTTCTGCTTTTGTGATTGATAAATTAGAAATTATTAATGGGACTCCGCAACATTTTTCACTCACGGGTGCCGGCTGGGGACATGGTGTGGGACTTTGCCAGATAGGTGCCGCTGTAATGGGCGAAAAGGGCTATAAATACGATGAAATATTATTGCATTATTTTCGCGGAGCGGAGTTGAATAAAATTTATTCGTAGGCTAATAGTATGCTTTATATTTTATTAAAACATTTATATACAAAGACATAAATCATTTTCACTAATATTATAATACGCTATATCTATACAATAATAATATCTTACAGCGTATTATATTTTAAAAATGCTAATTGATTTGAATTAAATAATATAATTTATAATACGCTATATCTAAATATTTTATTATATTTGCAGCGTACTATAAAAGCATTTATTATGGCTCAACTAATTGGTAGAAAGCACGAAACAGATTTTATAAACACACTTTTAATAGCTGATAATTCCGACTTTATAGTGGTTTACGGACGCCGAAGGATTGGAAAAACCTTTCTTATTCGAGAACATTTTAATAACAGCTTCGATTTTCAGTTAACCGGTTTGGCAAATGCCACTATCCGTCAACAATTGAAAAACTTTGATGTGAGTTTGGCGAAATACTCCAAAAAAGCCTTTGAACAACCCAAAACATGGTTCGATGCTTTTCAGCAGCTCATCGAGGTTCTCGAAAAAAACAGAAAACGGAAAAAAGTTGTTTTTTTAGATGAGATGCCCTGGATGGACACTCCAAAATCCGATTTTATCAGTGCGTTGGAACATTTCTGGAACAGCTGGGCATCGGCACGTAATGACATATTATTGATTGTGTGCGGCTCCGCCACTTCGTGGATAAACAATAAGCTGATTAACAACAAAGGAGGATTGCACAACAGAGTAACACGGAAGATTAAATTAGAACCTTTTACGCTCAGCGAGTGCGAAACGTATTTGCAAAAAAGAAATATCCATTGGACAAGGCATCAACTCATTGAATGCTATATGATTGTAGGTGGAGTGCCTTATTATCTAAGCCTTATGCAGCAGGGTTTAAGCCTTGCACAAAACATTGACAGGTTGTTATTTGTCGAAAATGGAATGTTGCGTAACGAGTTCGATAATTTATATGCATCATTGTTCCGAAACGCCGATAACCATATTAAAATTATCGAAACATTAAGTCGCAAAAATCAGGGTTTTTCGCGCGATGAACTATTACAATCGGCAGGCTTGCCTAACAGCGGTTGGTCAACAAAAATTTTAGACGAATTGGAGAGTAGTGGTTTTATTCGACGTTATGTACCTTTGTACAAGAAAAGACGCGATAGTTTTTACCAACTTAGCGATTATTACTCCATGTTTTATTATCGTTTTATTGCAACCCGAAAAATAAATGATAAGCAGTTTTGGAGTAATACTATTGATAGTGCATCGCACAGAGCATGGTCAGGATTTGCTTTTGAACAAGTTTGCATGAGCCATATTGAGCAAATAAAAGTAAAGCTCGGGATTAGCGGGATTAAAACTACAATCGGCAGCTGGAGAAAAGTTGACAAAGATGGAGCTGCACAAATTGACCTGCTTATTGACCGCAACGATCAAGTGATTAATCTTTGCGAAATGAAATATGCGGGAAGTGAATTTGTTATTGATAAAAAATACGATATTGAAATGCGAAAAAAAATTGCAGTTTTTAAACATGCAACGAACTGCCGTAAAGCCGTGTATCTGACTATGATTACGACTTATGGACTAAAACAAAATGAATATGCATTAGGATTGGTTCAAAACCAACTTACAATGAATGACTTATTTTGATTATATAATATAGAAAATATTTAATACCAAACATACAGATGGATATCGAACAGAAAACACAAATTGATGCTTTGAAAAACTCACCTTCAGGGGTAAAGGGTAAATCTACATCACCGTGGGCATGGATTCCCACTTTGTATTTTGCGCAGGGAATACCCTATGTAGTAGCTATGACAGTAGCTGTAATCATGTACAAACGACTTGGGATTTCGAACACCGACATTGCACTGTACACCAGTTGGCTTTATCTGCCCTGGGTTATCAAACCTTTCTGGAGTCCGTTTGTCGATTTGTTAAAAACAAAAAGATGGTGGATAGTTACCATGCAACTGTTGATTGGTGCAGGACTGGCAGGCGTTGCTTTTCTTATTCCCATGCCGTTTTTCTTTCAGGCTACACTGGCGGTACTTTGGCTTATTGCTTTCAGTTCGGCAACACACGACATAGCAGCGGATGGATTCTATATGCTCGCTCTCGATAGTTCGAAACAATCGTTTTTTGTTGGAATACGCAGTACTTTCTATCGTTTGGCAATGATTACCGGACAAGGTATCCTGATTATCATAGCCGGTAGTCTCGAGAGCTTCACCGGATTAGAACCGATGCGGTTTAACGCCATGTCATCGAAAACTGCTCAATCTGAAATGGTACTCCAGAAGCAAGAGAATTCAATACCTCAAACCGATGCAATGACTTTCATAGCTTTCCCCGAGACGCTTATGCTGCATACGAATAACATTAGTCCCGATTCGTTAAATAAAATCAAGACTTTTGTTTCGGAACAGAATCAGACAAATGGTTTTATTGTACTTGAAAAAACGATAGAACAAACGAAAAAGGACGAAGCATCGTGGTGGACACGTAATGTTTCGGTACCACTCGGTCATTTTATTAAATCTAACTTTGGCGAAAAGCGTGAAGTCGTTGCAGGAACAGATGGAAAAGTAGGTAATGCTGGACTTGTGGCAGTCAGACTGACCAAAAAACCGAATCCGGGCGAAGACGTTGTTCTGAATACAAGTTTCGGCAAAGGCGATAAAAGTATTTCGCTCATTGCGGGCGAACGCATTGTTTTTACCGAAGATAATTGGGACAAACCTGCTTATTTGGCGGTTCAGCTCGACTATAAACTCAAAGAGGTGGTTAAAAGTGAATTCAAGGGAATCTCAGGAAATATTAAATTGGCATGGAGCATTACTTTTCTTATCCTCGCCGGATTCTTTGTTTTAATATTTGTGTATCACCGTTTTATTTTACCGCGCCCTATTTCGGATCATGCAACCGAAACGCATTCGGCAAGAGAAATTCGCAGCGAATTCGGAAAAACTTTCAAATCGTTTTTCCAAAAACCAGGTGTTGTTATTGCCATTACGTTTATGCTGCTGTACCGCTTAGGCGAAGCCATGTTGGTGAAAATGGCGTCTCCATTTTTGCTCGATCCGCGCGAAATTGGTGGGCTTGGGCTTACAACTGGTCAAGTTGGATTTGTATATGGAACTGTTGGAATTATTGCTTTGACAATGGGTGGTATTGTGGGTGGAATTGCCGCTTCGCGCAAGGGACTTAAATATTGGATTTGGCCTATGGCACTGAGCATAACACTTCCAAACCTGGCTTATTTATATTTGTCGTGGTTTTTACCCGATAGTTTAATGCTTATCAACATAGCAGTTGCTATTGAACAATTTGGATATGGATTCGGATTCACCGCTTATATGCTTTACATGATTTATTTTTCGGATGGTGAACATAAAACGGCACACTACGCTATTTGTACCGGGTTTATGGCCATGGGAATGATGCTTCCGGGTATGATGGCCGGTTGGTTGCAAGATTTGATTGGGTATCCTCATTTTTTTATTTTGATTGTGATTTGTACGATACCTACACTTGCGGTAATTCCTTTTATTAAAATTAAAAAAGAATTTGGATTGAAAAAGAAGGAAGTAATCTAAAGAGAGAATAACAGAAATTAAATTCTCGTTTTTTATTAAACTGGGAGCACAATATTGTTGTATTTTTGTATTTAAAAAAAATTTCATCTCCAAAAAAATAAAAAATGGCAAAAAATAAAAAACCGCTTCCCATTCTTGAAAATATTACGATAACCGATATTGCCGCCGAAGGCAAAGCGATTGCCCGCGTAAACGATATTGTAGTTTTTGTACCTTATGTGGTGCCGGGCGATGTTGTCGATTTGCAAGTAACCCGCAAGAAAAGTCACTTTATGGAAGCGCGTCCCGTACATTTTCATCATTACTCCGAAAAAAGAATCGAAGCCGTTTGCGAACATTTTGGTATTTGCGGAGGATGTAAATGGCAAATTCTTCCTTATGCCGAACAATTGCGGTACAAACAACAGCAAGTGGTTGACAATCTGACCCGGATTGGGAAAATAAATTTGCCGGCTATCTCAACAATCGTTGGTTCAGAAAAAACTGAATTTTACCGTAATAAATTAGAATTTACTTTTTCGAACAAGAGATGGCGTACTTTTGAGGAAATGGCTGAAGAAAAACAATTTGACACCATGAATGCTTTGGGATTTCATATACCCGGGCAATTCGATAAAGTGCTCGACATCAACAAATGCTGGCTTCAGAATGATTTGTCGAATCAGATTCGGAGCCAGATTCGGCAGTATGCACTCGAACACGATCTAACTTTTTTCGATTTGCGCAATCAGGTAGGTTTTTTACGAACGCTTATGATTCGTACTTCTTCAACGGGCGAACTCATGGTAATTATGGTTTTTTTCTACGAGGATAAAGAGAGACAAAACGAAATCCTTCAACATATTGCTGATTGCTTTCCCCAAATTACATCATTGATGTATGTAATCAATGCAAAAGCTAATGATACGATTACTGATCAGGAAATTGTTGTTTTCGATGGAGCCGAATGTATTTATGAAGAAATGGAAGGACTGAAATTTAAAATCGGGCCAAAATCGTTTTATCAAACTAATTCGGAGCAAGCTTACGAACTTTACAAAATAACCCGAAACTTCGCCTGTCTGACCGGCAACGAACTGGTTTATGATCTTTATACCGGAACCGGAACCATTGCCAACTTTGTAGCGCATCAGTCAAGGCAGGTTATCGGGATTGAATATGTGCCAGAAGCAATTGAAGATGCTAAGATAAATTCAGAGCTTAATAGAATTGACAATACACTTTTTTATGCCGGTGATATGAAAGATATTCTGAATGCGGCATTTATCGAAAAACATGGCAAACCCGATGTAATCATCACCGATCCACCACGAACAGGAATGCACACCGATGTGATTGACGCTATACTTTTAGCTTCACCTCAGCGCATAGTATACGTAAGCTGCAATCCTGCTACTCAAGCACGGGATTTAAGTTTATTGGATGTTCAATATCAGGCAACTGCCGTACAACCGGTCGATATGTTTCCTCATACTCATCATGTTGAAAATGTAGTATTGCTCGAAAAAAGAGATTGAGTTAATCAAGTTTGTAAAGTTTATAAAGAAATATAAACACCTTCCTTTATACTTGATAAACTTTATGAACTTTACAAACTTTCAAACTTTTCAAACTTTCAAACTTTTCGAACTAAAATATGTATAGTTTCATTATCTCCATTATCGTTTTAATTCTGGGTTATGTGATTTACGGTAAAATCAGTGAACGCATTTTCGGAATCGATTCTAATCGTGCTACTCCCGCAATTACTCATCCTGATGGTGTTGATTATGTTCAGTTGCCGTGGTGGCGTGTTTTTTTAATTCAATTTCTCAATATTGCCGGGCTCGGACCAATTTTCGGGGCAATTATGGGCGTTATGTTTGGTCCGGCATCATTTCTCTGGATTGTTTTTGGGACCATTTTTGCAGGTGGTGTTCACGATTATTTCTCGGGAATGATGTCGGTACGTAATAATGGATCAAGTCTGCCCGAATTAGTTGGACAGGAGTTGGGCAATGGCATTAAGCAATTCATGCGTATTTTCACGCTTGTGTTAATGATTTTGGTTGGAGCAGTATTTATTTCAGGACCAGCCGGATTATTGGCAAATCTAACCCTCAATTCAATCAATGTAACCTGGTGGATAATAATAGTTTTTGCCTATTACATGTTGGCGACTTTACTTCCTATCGATAAAATTATCGGAAAAATTTATCCGGTTTTTGGCTTTGCATTATTGTTTATGGCGGTGGGAATTTTTATTGCTATTATTGTAAACAAAGCACCAATTCCCGAAATTACAAGTGGATTAGGTAATCTTCATCCGAAGAAATTACCTATTTTCCCGATTATGTTTGTATCCATTGCCTGCGGAGCTATTTCAGGTTTTCACGCCACTCAATCGCCACTTATGGCGCGTTGCATAGAAAACGAAAAATATGGAAGGAGAATATTTTACGGTAGTATGGTTGCCGAAGGAATTGTTGCGCTTATTTGGGCTGCGGCAGCTTCAAGTTTTTTTGGTTCAATCGAAGGGTTGCAACATTTTGTTGCTGACCTTGCTCCAACGGTAAATAAACCGGCGATAGTTGTTGATCTTATTTCTAAAACATGGCTTGGACCGGTTGGGGGAATTTTAGCATTGCTGGGGGTTGTTGCTGCTCCCCTTACATCGGGAGATACTGCTTTGCGTTCGGCCCGATTAATAGCAGCCGATTTTCTTCATTATGATCAAAAACCCATTAAAAACCGACTGATAATTTCGATCCCGATATTCATATTGACGTTCGTAATTTTGCAAATGAATTTTGACATATTGTGGCGTTATTTTGCCTGGTGTAATCAGACTTTAGCAGTATTTACACTTTGGACCATCACCGTGTATTTGGCAAAAAACAATAAATTTCATTGGATTTCGCTTATTCCGGCAATGTTTATGACCGCAGTTACCACAAGTTATATTTTTATTGCTCCCGAAGGTTTTCATTTCTCCGCAACTATTTCTGTTTCAATAGGAGTCTCAACAAGTTTAGGTTTATTCATGCTGTTTTTCTTTAAATCGAAGCAGTTTAATAAAGTGCAATAGATTAGTGCTTTAATACTTAACTCATTAAAATTTTAAACCCAACTATTGGTTGTCATGATTTTTTTGTGTTATTTTACATGTTTAAAACACCCAAAATTCACCAAAATTCACCAAAATTCAATTTTATGTCAATTGAAATTCGCGAAGTTACCAATAAAAAAGAGCTAAAAAAATTTATATGGTTTGGTATAAATTTATATAAAAATTGTGAGTTTGCTGCTCCACCTTTATTAATGGACGATTTGCTTAACCTCACCAAAGGGAGCAACCCGGCATTGGATTTTTGTGATACAAGTTATTTTTTAGCTTACAAAAACAATCAAATAGTAGGACGTATAGCGTGCATTATCAATCCGGTGGCTAACCAGACATGGAGCCAAAAACAAGCACGATTTGGCTGGCTCGACTTTATAGATGACGAGGAAGTTTCAAAAGCCTTGTTCGATAAAGCTGAAAACTGGGCTAAAGAGAAAGGTATGGATGCCATTCACGGTCCGCTTGGGTTCACCGATTTCGATCGTGAAGGCATGTTAATTGAAGGTTATGATAAATTAAGCACATTAGCAACAATTTACAATTACCCTTATTACCCGAAACATATCGAAAATTTGGGATACGAAAAAGATATTGACTCGAAAGAATACCTCATAACTGTTCCCGATGTGTTCCCTGAAAAGTACTTCCGTATTGCCGAAATTGTTAAACAGAAATACAAACTGACTTCTTTAAAGTTTAAATCGAGGAAACAAATCGTTGACAATTACGCCGAAAAAATTTTTGATTTACTAAATTTATGTTACGAACATCTGTATGGTTTCACTAAACTGAACAAAGAACAGGTTAAATTTTATATTAAGCTGTATTTCAGCTTTTTCCGGCTCGACATTCTTTCAATTGTTGTTGACGAGAATGACAATGTGGTTGCCTTAGGAATTGCCATGCCCAGTTTCACCAAAGCACTGCAAAAAGCAAAGGGAAAACTCTTCCCGCTGGGTTGGTATTACATGCTCAGGGCATTATACAAAAACGATGTAGTAGATTTATACCTGATGGCGGTGCATCCCGATTATCAGAACAAAGGCGTGAACTCGGTTATGTTTGCTGATATTTTGCCTAACAGTGCGAAAAACGGGTATAAATTTGCCGAATCGAATCCCGAACTCGAATCAAATATTAAAATGTCGGCTCAGTGGGGAAGTTTCGAACATGTAAAGCACAAACGCAGAAGGATTTATATTAAGAGAATTTGAAGGGTTTGAATGTTGGAGAGTTGGAAATAGTAAATAGTAAATAGTAAATAGTAACTGATTAAATAGTAACTTAACAATAATGGTACGTAAATTCGATTTTTTAGTCATTGGAAGTGGAATTGCAGGCATCAGTTTTGCTTTGAAAGCTTCGCAATATGGAAAGGTGGCTTTACTCAGTAAAACCACCCTCGACGAATCGAACACTACTTATGCTCAGGGTGGAATAGCGACAGTAATGTACGAACCTGATAATTTTGAAAAACATATTCAGGATACTTTAATTGCGGGTGATGGACATTGCGATTTGGCATCAGTTGAAAAAGTTGTGAACGAAGCACCTACACAAATCAAGGAATTACTTGGCTGGGGAGTTGATTTTGATAAGACCGAAAAAGGGCTTTTCGATTTGCACCGCGAAGGCGGACATTCCGAATTTCGCATTTTGCATCACAAAGACAATACAGGTTACGAAATTCAACAGAGCCTGATTCAAAAAGTAAGAACCGACAAAAATATTGAAATATTCGAAAACTTTTTTGCCATTGAAATTCTTACCCAGCACCATTTGGGAGATGTTGTTACCCAACACACTTCGGGTATTGAATGCTACGGGGCTTACGTATTGAATAATCAAAGCAACCACATTCATACTTTTCTGGCAAAGGTTACGCTGTTGGCAACCGGCGGAATAGGCAATGCGTACGCCACTACAACCAATCCTGCCATTGCAACCGGCGATGGAATAGCCATGGTTCACCGGGCACGGGGCGTAATCAAAGATATGGAGTTCGTGCAGTTTCATCCCACCGGATTGTTTCAGCCCGGTCAGCGTCCCACTTATCTCATTACAGAGGCAATTCGGGGTTATGGAGCTGTTTTGCGCTGTAAGGATGGGCAGGAATTTATGCAGAAATATGACAAACGCGGATCGCTGGCTCCACGCGACATAGTAGCACGGGCTATCGACAACGAAATGAAAATACGCGGTCATGAATTTGTTTATTTAGATGTAACCGATAAAAATGCCGAAGAAACCAAAAAGCACTTTCCGAATATTTATAAAAAATGTCTCGAATCGGGAATTGATATTACTAAAGACATGATACCTGTTTCGCCCATTCAACATTATCTTTGCGGCGGAATCGCTGTTGATCTGAACGGACGTACTTCTATTAAGCGGCTTTACGCTGCCGGCGAATGTTCGTGCACCGGACTTCACGGGGCTAATCGGTTAGCTTCCAATTCTTTGATTGAGGCAATTGTGTATGCCGATGCTGCGGTTAAAGATGCAGTTAATGAAATAGAAAGGACGCGTTTCAATGAATTTATACCCAACTGGAACGATGAAGGAACCAAACTGCCCGAAGAAATGGTGCTGATAACCCAGAGTTTTCGCGAAGTAGAACAAATTATGAGTACTTATGTTGGAATAGTCAGATCGAATCTACGTTTAAAAAGAGCAATGAGCCGCTTGGAGATTCTTTATCGCGAAACGGAAAACTTGTTCGAACGATCGGTCGTTTCACGCGAAATCTGTGAATTGCGCAACGTAATCAGTGTTGCTTATCTGATTATAAAACATGCACTGCGCCGTAAAGAAAGTCGTGGACTTCATTACACGATAGATTATCCCAAACGAATGAAGAACGAAACATGAAGCTCCTGAATTTTTATGAAACAACTATTTCTTTTTATTTTACTGATTGTATTTACTTTAAGTACTCTTGCTCAAAATAAAAGTACTACCGACTCGCGCCCATTGGTCGTGAAGCCAGAAAGTAACTGGAACAAACAGGAAAACGAAAACAATCAAAATCAACAAATAACAACAGCCGATGGCATTTCTTTCAGTACTAATTCCGAAGGTATTTTTATAACACTGCCCACAGCTTCTAATAGCATTAAACTATTCGCCCTTACCGGCGAAATTGTCTGGAGCGGCGATTTGGTGCAGGGGCGGTTCTTTATTCCAACTCGCAAAGGCATTTATTTTCTTAGAATAAATAATAAAAGTTATAAAGTAGTGTGTAAGTAAACGATCCCGATAGCTATCGGGAGAGTAAACGAGTAGATAAGGGGAACTTGTATAAAAATATTTTGTGGATAATTGATTCCAAAAACTCTTGAATTACTAATTTTGAAAAGATATTTTATATGATCAAACACATTGTGTTTTTCGGACTGGCTGTACAGGCCGAGGGAAAAACAAAAGCTGAAAATGCTGCTTATATTAAGACAGAGCTCGAAAATCTGAAAAATCTGATACCTCAGATTAAAAACATTGAAGTAGGATTTAACCATCACGATGCCGATCCAAATAATTACGATGTGGCGTTGTACTCCGAATTCGACACGCTCGATGATGTGAATATCTATCAGGTGCATCCTGAACATAAAAGAGTTGCAGCTTATATTGCCAAAGTACGCACATCGAGAGCTGCCATCGATTACGAAATATGATGAACTGAAAACTAATTGGAGATAATACTTTTGTGATTTTTTTGATGCCTATTTTATTCCAACCATCAATCAACAACTATGTGGAAAGATTTCTTTTATTTTTCCAAAAGCCAGCGTTTTGGTATTCTTATTTTAATTGTGCTGATTTTTGTTTTTATTCTTATAAATGCATTTATGCCGGTTTTTTTTCCGAGTTCGGAACCCGATGGAAAAGCATTTATTACCGAAGTTGAGTCATTCAAACGCAACTTGGTTTCACGCGACAGTTTGCGACAGCTTGCGTGGAAAAATAAATGGGAAAAAGCTTATGAAAAAACCGGCAAAGACAATTACGAACAAAAACCTCATGCATATTCGCTATTCCCTTTTAATCCAAATATCATCGATTCTGCAACTTATGTGCAACTTGGACTGACATCGAAAGTGGCATCCAATATTTTGAAATACCGCAATAAAGGCGGATTTTTTAAAACAAAGGAAAGTTTCTCGAAAGTGTACGGAATTTCAGACCTTAAGTTTAAAGAACTTGAACCTTTTATCCGAATTGATGAAAAGTCGATTGTAAAAACTGACACAACAGAAATATTTAAAACAGCTGTTATCGTTGAACTGAACGCTGCCGATACCACCGAACTGATGAAAGTGAAAGGGATTGGGCGGGGTTACGCTAAAGGCATTGTGCGTTACCGTAAAATGCTGGGGGGATTTTATTCGGTTGAACAATTGACCGAAATATATGGGATGACTTCTGAAAATTACGAAAAAATAAGTTCTTTTTGTACAGTAAATAATGATTTGATTGATAAAATTGCAGTAAATACTGCAAGCATCGAACGTTTAAACGCCCATCCCTATCTCAATTTTTATCAGGCAAAAGCCATTTATGAGCTTCGACGTCGGAAAGGTAAAATCAAGAGTGTTGCTGATTTTAAAAATTTAACCGAATTGAGCGCTGAAAATATTACCAACATACAACCTTATCTAAACTTCGATTAAAATATGCACGAAAAAATTTCAGGAAACATAGTGGATGTAATTGCCCGTAAAATTACCAAAGGGGTACTGACTATTGATAATGGGAAAATAATCTCCATTGAGCCCTGCGAAAATGTCGAAAATCAGTTTATCATCCCTGGTTTCATTGACGCACACATTCATATCGAAAGTTCGATGATGCTGCCGGCAGAATTTGCCCGGCACGCTTTGGTACACGGAACGGTCGCCTGTGTATGTGACCCGCACGAAATAGCCAATGTTTGTGGCGTTCCGGGTGTTGATTATATGATTGCAAACGGGAAAATGTCGCCTATGAAATTTTACTTTGGTGCTCCATCTTGTGTTCCTGCTACAAATTTCGACTCAGCCGGTGCGGTACTCGATGCCGGTCAGGTTGATGAACTCCTCGCCCGCAGTGATATTTATTTTCTGTCGGAAATGATGAATTATCCCGGCGTGATTGAAAATGACGAACAGGTTTATTTAAAATTAAAAGCCGCTCATAAACACAACAAACCCATTGATGGACATGCACCCGAACTCGCAGGCGAAGGACTGATGGCTTATATAGCGGGAGGAATCACTACCGACCACGAATGTATGACCATTTCCGAAGCGGAAGCAAAAATTGCGTTGGGTATGAAAATACAAATTCGCGAAGGAAGCGCCGCCAAAAACTTCAATGATTTACTGCCTTTGCTCGAAAATAATGCCGATAAAATCATGTTTTGCACCGATGACAAACACCCCGACGATTTGATTAAAAACGGACATATCAACGCATTGGCGCGAAGGGCGGTTGCTAAAGGTTACGACCCTATTGAAGTATTGAGAATTTGTTCGTACAATGTAATTGAACATTACAAACTCGATGTTGGAATGCTCCAAGCGGGCGATGAAGCCGATTTTGTGGTGGTTAACAATCTTCGGGATTTCGGAATAATACAAACTTATATCGGGGGTAAAAAAGTTGCCGAAAACGGAGTTCCGCTGTTCGAACGCTATATCCCGACTGAATTGATTAACAACTTTACAGCTACAAAAATTACAGCCGAACAAATAAAAGTGGAACCTGCGGGCGATAAACTTAAAGTAATTATGGTGGACGATGGGCAGCTGTTCACACACAGCATGTTAGTTAACCCAACAATCGAGAATGGTAATTTAATTTCGGATATCGACAATGATGTGCTCAAATTAGTGGTATTTAATCGCTATCGCGAAGCACGTCCGGCAGTGGGTTTTATCAAAAACATCGGTTTGAAACGCGGCGCACTGGCTTCAACCGTTTCGCACGATAGCCACAATATTGTGGCGGTAGGTACAAGCGATGATGAGATTGTATCAGCCATCAATCACATAATCGACAGCCAAGGCGGAATTCTGGCATGCCACAATGATAATGTTTGGTTGTTACCCTTGCCGGTTGCCGGTTTAATGTCGACTGACGAAGGCAGTGTTATTGCAAAACAATATGAGCAAATTGATGCCATGGTTAAGCAGATGGGATCCACATTGCGCGCTCCGTTTATGACTGTAGCATTTATGTCCTTACTCGTCATTCCAAAATTAAAACTAAGTGATAAGGGATTGTTCGATGGACGAACTTACTCATTTACCAATTTGATGGAAAATACGATTGAAGCATAGACTAAAACTAAGGCTTTGTACAATTTCAAATCACACGCTTATTTTTTTATATAGCTGAATATCTGATTTTAAATATTAGAAATATTCAAGTTGTTTATTTACAAAGCATAAGAGGTAGAAATATTAAATATGTTATAAAACATATTCCTTGATTTTTAGTAGTTATAAAGAAATTTATCATATATTTGCAAACATTAAATTTTTTCAAAGTTTAGTTGTAAATTTGTTTTATTATAAAAAGTAAGTTGTATAATTAGACCTATTATCTAAAAACCTATGGTACAACGTTTATGCACTTTCGATTGTTTCCTCTTTAAATGAAAAAAATCAAAAGGAGGTTAAACTCTATGTATTTATTTTGGCTAATTAATTTAACTACTTATCCCTTTCGATCAAGTTGACAAAAAAATAAACCACCCCGATAGCCATCGGGGGAACAATAGATCATAGTAGAAATGGTAACATTAACTTTATTCCAAGTTTTATTTCTTAAAATACCGTAAGGTAAGTATACTGAAAAATAAAATGTCGAATTTTGAATGCGAAGTCGCTAATATGCGAAGTTATTACTATTATTCTTTGTTCCGTAGCGATTTTGTGTCGTTGTGTTCAAAAAATATTCTTTCGTATAGGAGGCATTTAATTATTCCAATTACTTATTTGTCTATTGTGCCCTTTTTATTCTTCTTTATATTTTCTATTGTGCCCCCGATGGCTATCGGGGTGGTTTTATCTTTTAAATTTTTTTTATCAACCTCAAGTCACTATCAACATTACACCTGATCTGTTCTTTAAACTTGACTAAAGGGGATAAGCAGTTTAATTGAATTGAAACATCGATGTTTTTTTTAGTAAATAAAATTAGCTCAAATATAAAATTAGTTCTTTTAAAACAATTTTTGCCTATGAGATATTGCATGTCTATGATCCTAATCAATTTAATTATTATTTAAAAAATTTAAATCCATGAAATTCACAAGAAAAGACAAATTTTTATCGAATTTAGCATCAAGAACATTGGTGTTATCTGCATTTTGTATTTTTTCAATTGGTGCATTTGCACAATTAAAGAATGTTAAACTAAAAGGGACTGTTACCGACTTAAATGGTGTAGAATTAGTTGGCGTAAATGTGGTAGGTGTTGGTACTACAATAGGAACAATTACTAACATACAGGGTAACTGGGAATTAACGGTGCCTTCGACCGTTACAGAATTAAAATTCTCTTATATCGGATATGCCGATAAAACTTCTAAGATTGGAACTTTGCTAACAATTAATGTTAAATTAGAAGAAAACACCAAAGAAATTGATGAATTGGTTGTCATTGGTTATGGGTCGGTTAAGAAATCGGACCTTACCGGATCGGTATCATCAGTTAAGGGCGCCAACATAGCACGCCAACCCGTTGCAAATGTTGCCCAGGCTTTACAAGGATTAGTGCCAGGCGTTAAGGTAACTGCAAATTCAGGTTCGCCAGGAGGTTCTATTTCTGTAAGAATTCGGGGTATCGGAACCGTCGGAGACTCCGACCCGTTATACGTTGTAGATGGAATGCCTGTAAACGATATAGCCTATTTAAGTACAAGCGAGATTGAATCCGTAGAAGTATTGAAAGATGCATCTGCCACTGCCATTTACGGTGCCCGAGGTGCAAATGGAGTAATTATGATTACTACCAAACAAGGTAAAAGTGGAATAGATGTTATTAACATTAGCTCCTACTGGGGAACATCCCAAATTAACACTGATATGAAATTACTAAGCGGTCGGCAATGGTATGATATACAGACTGAAATAAACAAAACAAGAACTACCCCAATCAATTTGGGAGGTAACGCCGACCCATCCATCTCAACAAACTGGTTGAAAGAAGTTTCACGAGTAGCAGCCATTCAGAATCACGATCTTAGTTTTTCGGGCGGAAGCGAAAATTTTACCTACAACATGAGTTTGGGCTACCTCAATCAAGAAGGAACGCTTAAGAAAACAGATTACGAACGTATCAATGCACGTTTCAACATGGAACGCAAAATGAACAAAGTGATAACCGTAGGAACAAATTCTGCCATTTCTACTTCATCCAGAAATAAAATTCTGGAAGGAAGCAACACGGTAGGTATTATTAACTCAGCAATAAAACTAGAACCGGTTGTTCCTGTAAAAAATGCAGATGGAACTTGGGGAGCTTCAAGATATATTGACTATCCAAACCCCGTAGCCGCCATTGAATTTACAAATAGCAATGAGAAGAGCCTTAAATTTATTGGCAATATTTATGCAATTGTGAATATAATGAAAGGTCTTTATTTTAAATCTTCATTGGGTGTTGATTATTTACGTTATGACTCTTACGATTTTGACCCCGTTTATACTGTAAATACCTATCAAAAAAACGCAATTAGTAGAGTATATCGCGGCTACGCTAAAAATAACAATGTTTTGTTTGAAAATACCTTAAATTTCAATCGTACTTTTAACGAAAAACACAACGTAGGTGCATTATTAGGATATACTGCGGAACAAACAAGATATGAAAATATATATGCCACAAAACAAGGTACACCAAACAACGATCCTGAACTACAATATTTAGATGCTGCTCAATTAGCAACTTCGGCTACAGCTGTAGGCGGAGCTTATGAATCGTCTATATTGTCGGTTTTAGGACGTGTAAACTACAACTACGATGATCGTTACCTCGCAACGGCTTCTATCAGACGCGATGGTTCTTCACGCTTTGGAAAATTAAATCAATTTGGAAATTTCCCATCTTTTGCATTTGCTTGGAAAATTAACAATGAACCATTTTTCAAAAATTGGGAACAAGAGATATTTAACAGTGCCAAACTTCGAGCCGGCTGGGGTCAGGTAGGTAATCAAAGCATTGCTAATTATGCTTTCCAAAATTTAATTAGTTCAAATGCTCAATTCGCCTATTTATTTGGCAAACCAGAAGTAGTTTATCAAGGGGCTGTTGCTGTTGCTCTTGGCAACAAAAACGTAAAATGGGAAGCTACCGAGTCAACAAATATTGGTGTTGATCTTGGATTTTTTTCAAATAGGCTAACTGTTTCGGCTGAGTATTACGACAAAATCACCAAAGATATGTTAATCTTAGAGCCAATTCCACTTTTCTTAGGATACGAATCCGGACCAACTACCAATGTAGGTTCTGCACGAAACAGCGGCATAGAAATTCAAACTGAATGGAGAGCAAAAATAGGGAAAGACTTTAACTACCATCTAGGTGGAAATATTTCGACTATCAAAAATGAAATGTTGAGTCTGGGTACTTCTAAATTTATATCGGGAGCAGCCATTCGAAACGGCAACGCTACTTACACCTCAGTAGGAAATCCGATTGGCTCATTTTGGGGCTATAAAACAAATGGTTTAGTGCAAACAGCAGAACAACTAATCGATGTAAAAACCAGACAACCAAATGCAGGTCTTGGCGATATAGTATTTGTTGACAACGACAAAAACGGCGTTTTGAATGACCTTGATAAAACCATTATAGGGAAACCACTTCCTGATTTTTATTATGGTTTCAATGTTGGTTTTGAATATAAGGGCATTGACTTTGCTGCCATTTTCGAAGGTTCGCACGGAAATGACATATTCAATGCGATGCGTTTCTTTACGTATGATTTAGCTGATGTTACCAACAAATCTGTCGATGTATTAAACTACTGGACTCCAACCAATACTAAAACTACCATCCCTAGATTAAATGGTAGCGACAAGAATGATAATAAACGTATTTCTGATTTTTACGTCGAAGATGGATCCTACATGAGACTTAAAACATTACAAATAGGCTATACTATTCCTCAAGTGATCACTAAAAAAATATTCATGAGTAGCCTTAGAGTATATGTTACCGGACAGAATTTACTTACATTTACAAAATATACTGGTACGGATCCCGAAATTGGGCAAATTTCAAGTTCAAACACTTTAAGTAGAGGGGTTGACATTGGTACATATCCACAAGCAAAGACTTTTACAGCTGGAATTAACATAACATTTTAAATAGCAAAGCAATATGAAATCAACTAAAATAATAGGAATAATTTTGTCAGCCACTTTATTGTTTGGCTGTAGCGAAGATTTTCTGGACAAAACAAAATTAGGTGCATTGTCAACTGACAAGTTTTTTTTAACAGAAACTGATGCAAATCAAGCAGTAATTGCTGCTTACAGCGATTTGAAAGACTACAGATACACTTGGACGATTTGGGCATTTGGAGATGTGTTGAGCGATGATGCAACATACAGTGGCAGTGCTGCCGATGTGCAAGCTTATGCAACAATGGAGTCATACAACTATCCGACTGACAACGGACGAATTCTCAACAGATATCAAATTCTTTTTAGAGGTGTAAATAAAGCGAATCAAGCGATTGATGGTATCTCAAAAATGGATGTCAGCGTTTTCAAAACAATGAGTAAAAACCAATTGTTAGGTGAAGTTTTGTTTCTGCGAGCATATTATTATCACGAATTAGTCCGTGTGTTTGGCAGCGTAACTTTGATGACTAAAACCCCCACAATTGCCGATAAAACAATGACGCGCACACCGGTAGCCGATGTTTATGTTCAAATTGAACAAGATTTAATTTCAGCCGCAAGTTTCTTGCCGAAAAAATCAAATCAAATAGCGCTTAGTGGAGCAGGCAGAATTACCAAAGGTGCTGCAAACGCTATGTTATCTCGGGTTTATTTATACCAGAAAAAGTATGAACTCTGTAAAACTGCTTCGAAAGCTGTATTTGAAGAAAGTTATACTTTAGTTCCAAACTACGCCGATGTGTTTACATTAGCTGGCGAACATGGTGCCGAATCAATATTAGAAGTGTGTCATTACAATTCGCCAACTCAAAGTTCGGCATTTTTTAATAATGGTAATTTTCATGTTTTAATGATGATGCCTGGAGGTACAACTTATGGCTATGGTATAAATCAACCATCGGCAAGCCTTGCTGCAGCATTTGATGCCGCTGGAGACAATATCCGAAAAGATGTTACATTACTTACTCAAGCCGATTTAGTACTTTGGGAAACACCTGCGAATGTAGCCAAACTTACAAATGTTCGTTCAGGATATTGGAATCAAAAATATTACTTGAAGCCCACCGAACGCTCAGTCGAAATTCGGAATAACCCGATAAATATAAAGCTAATACGATTGCCGGAGGTGTTTTTAAATTATGCAGAGGCATGTGCAAAAGCCCCAACTGCTATTGACGGCGAAGCTCAAGCACGCACCTATTTAAACAAAGTAAGAACAAGGGTTTCATTACCCGATAAAAATAGTACGGGAGATGCGCTCTATAATGATATTATCAATGAAAGACGGTTAGAACTTGCAATGGAAGGACACCGGTTTTTCGATATGGTGCGTACAGGTAAAGCTGCTACTGCATTTGCTGCAAAAGGAAATTTCAGGGCTGGTATTAGCGACTTACTTCCAATTCCACAAGCGGAAATTGATGCAAGTGGCGGATTAATAACGCAAAATCCTTTATAATCAATATAAAAAATGGAGGAATGTAAAGTTGTAGTTTGATAGTATACTGAACTGCTAAAACAAGTGAGCCTCTAATTTTAGAGGCTTATTTGTTTTAGTAGTAAATTTAATGAACTAAAATATTAATTTTTGAACTATGAGATGGATACTATTTGTATTTTTGCTGATATTTACGGTTTCTTCCAATGCTTACACGCAAACAAAATTGCAAAATATGCTTGATTCAATTGCTGCAAAATGGGCTCCCGAGAAGCGGGAAAAAATATGTGATTTTAAAGCTGAAAAAAGAAATTTCAGGGTATATATTTCGGGCGAAACCACAGAAATAAATGCAATAAAAGACTTGTACAATATAATGAAGTTAAGGAAAGTACGGTTCAGCGATGGAATAAACCTTTTGCCAGACACAAGTACAGAAAAACGTTGTTTCGGCTTAGTACGGGTTAGCGTTATGAATATCAGAAAAACGTTTTCTCATACTTCCGAACTTATATCGCAAGCAGTAATGGGAACTCCTGTACGTGTTCTGAAAAACATCGAAGAACATTATCTTGTTCAGACACCCGACAACTATATTGGGTGGGCTACACACGCTTCGTTGGTTCTTAAAACAACTGCAGAAATGAGTGTGTGGAAAAAAGAAAAAAGATTGATGTTTACAGCAAAAACAGGAGTGATATATGCCGACACGCTGAAAAGCACACCTGTAAGCGATATTGTAATGACTTCGATAGTTATGGCTGAAAATTCTTACGCTCAATGGACAAAAGTAATATTACCTGACAATCGCCGCGGGTATATCGACAGTAATTTATTGACTGATTTTGGTGAATGGGCGAAAAATGTTCAGGCGGATGTATCTGATATAGTTGTATTAGCAAAACAATTTCTGGGTGTTTCGTACCTTTGGGGTGGCACTTCAGTTCATGCACTCGATTGTAGTGGTTTTGTTAAAACACTTTATTTTATGAACGGAATATTACTACCCCGTGATGCATCATTGCAATTCAAAAATGGAATAAATGTTGATTTTGCTCATAACTTTAGCGATTTAGAGCCTGGCGATTTGTTGTTTTTTGGCACAAAACTTTCAGCGCAATTATGCGTAACTCATGTGGGGATGTATATTGGCAACAATGAATTTATACACGAATCGGAATGGGTGCGGATCAATAGTCTTAACTCTAAAAGTTTTAATTATAGCGAATATTATCACAGAAGACTGTTATCAGTGAAACGATTTATAAAAGCCGACACACAGATGCTACGAATTTTCAATAACCAACTATTTTTCTAAATATATTATTAATGAACAGACGAGATTTTTTACGCTCAACAGGGATGGTTGCCGGTGCATTATTAATTAGTAATTCAGTACAATCTTTCGAATCAAAACTCAAATATAAAACTATGAGAAATAAATACTTAAAGCTCCAACTGAGTTTTATGCCCTATACTCTACAGTTACGCCATGTATTTAACCTTGCCAAAAGTTCTCGTACAACTACCCCCGTGGTATTGATAAAAATTGAATACGATGGTTTTTGCGGATTTGGTGAAGCTTCGATGCCACCATACCTTGGCGAATCACACGAGAGTGTAATAAAATTTCTTCAACAACTAAACTTAGCACAATTTTCTGACCCTTTTCTAATCCATGATATCTTAGATTATGTGGAAAACAGCATGAATGGTAATTATGCAGCTAAAGCAGCTATAGATATAGCAATAAACGACTTAACCGCAAAAATTGCTGGGCTGCCTTTGCATAAAATTTGGGGATTGAATCCCGCGAAAACACCAAACACGAGTTTTACTATTGGCATAGATGCACCTGATGTAGTAAAATTAAAAGTAATTGAAGCCGAACCTTATCGTATTCTGAAAGTTAAACTTGGGAGAGAAAATGACAAGGAAATGATTGAAACAATTCGTTCGGTAACAGATAAACCCATTTGTGTGGATATAAATCAGGGATGGACAGACCGCCTTATGGCTCTTGAAATGATTCATTGGCTGAAAGAAAAAGGGGTGGTAATTATTGAACAACCAATGTTAAAAACTAATTTCGATGATACAGCTTGGCTTACCCAACACAGTCCATTGCCAATTATTGCCGATGAAGCATTTCATAATATATCGGACTTAGAACGATTAAAAGGTATTTATTCAGGGATAAATATTAAATTAATGAAATGTGGCGGACTAACTTCAGCGCGTGAAATATGTTATTTGGCACGGAGTTATGGAATGAAAGTAATGATTGGTTGCATGACTGAAACTTCGTGTGCTGTGTCAGCAGCAGCACAACTATCACCCTTATCAGATTGGGCCGACTTAGATGGCAATCTATTGATAACGAATGACCCTTTTGATGGCATGAAAATTATTGAAGGAAAAGTAACATTACCAAAACAAGCCGGCATTGGAGTTGTTCCGCTTAAACTAAAAACTGAAATAGCTAAGTTTCTTTACTGACCTATTTTCATGTTTTTCTATTTCAATAATTAAAATAGTTTTTTTTAATTATGAAGCAATTTCTATTTCTGTCAGTGCCCGCTGTTCATCGGTAGAGACAGGTGAAAATATTAGTTTAATCGTTCCTGATGTTTCCACCCTACCACCACACATAAGGTGCTTTCTCCCAACAGTGTAAACAATCGACAAATAACGTTGGTTGGCTTGCGATTATTTATGCATAAATCTTCTTTACCTAAAACTCAACTTAGTTCTGAATTTAGTATCGTTTAGTTTAACCTACTACGGCTTTGCATTCAATGTAATTGTTGGAAATTCCTAAACTCAAGTGGTGCGATCAAGAATTTTTTCGATGGACGAACTTACTCATTTACCAATTTGATGGAATGAGAATGTTGATTTTATTCTCCCGAATAACAAAAATTAATACTAACTTTGCAATCGAAAATTAAAAACAGATATATTTAGTAAATGATTGAAATATAAATAGTTGAAAATGAGTTTTTACGGATTTGAATTTACAGTTTTCGAGATAGTTATTTTAGCGATTTTAATTATTACTTTTTTTTACCAGTTGTATTTTTATCTTCGCTATGTTCGTGGTGTTTTGCGACTTAAAAAGCAAATGAATAGAAACAAGGTAAACTTCCTAAGCCAGCAGCCTCCGGTTTCTGTAATTATTTGTGCTAAAGACGAGGTGGATAACCTCCGTAAATTTCTACCTTTTTTCCTTACTCAGGAATACCCCGATTATGAAGTAATTGTAGTGAATGATGGTTCGACTGACGACACCGAGATTTTACTCAATGAATTGAAAAAAACGTACCCTAATTTGCGTAGTACTTTTGTGCCTGTTGGGGCTACAAATTTGAGTACCAAGAAATTAGCACTTACCTTGGGCATTAAAGCCGCAAAAAACGATATTTTACTTTTTACCGACGCCGATTGTATGCCCGAAGATAAACTCTGGATTGCACGTATGGCTCGAAATTTCACACCAGGCATCGACTTTGTGTTAGGCTATGGTGCCTATCTGCATCAAAAGGGCTGGGTTAATAAGTTGATTACCTACGACACACTATTTATTGCTTTACAATATCTGGGGTTTGCGTTTACGGGTAAACCTTATATGGGAGTCGGGCGGAATATGGCATATCGTAAAGAGGTTTTTTTTAAACAAAAAGGTTATGCCTCGTCATTGCATTTACGCTCCGGCGACGATGATTTGATGGTTAATCAGGCAGCAAACCGCTATAATACAAAAATTGAAATTGCACCCGACAGTGTAACCTGGTCGGAGCCCAAACTTAAGTTTAAAAACTGGTATTATCAAAAAGAACGACATTTGTCGGTATCGTCTTATTATTCCGAATCCAGCAAATTCAGGCTTGCTATCGAACCGGTTACACGTGGTTTTTTTTATTTGTCATTGATTTTATCAATAGTTATTGGTAATTTAATTACTATAATAGCTTCGCTCGCCTTTTTTATAGCGCGCTATGTTCTCCAAATGGTAATTGTGAACAAAAGTTCAAAACATTTTGGCGAACGCCGGTACTTTTTCCTTTTGTTGATATTCGATATTTTACTGCCTGTTTTCAATTTGTATATTCTTTCATTTGGACGAATGGGTTCAAAAGCCAAGAATATCAGATGGAAATAACCGTTTTCTTAAGTAGTTGCTGTGATTTTTTTAATTATAAATGAAACTGACAGATGCACTCAGTGTATATCGGTTTGGGAACAAACCTCGGAGATAAAGAAACTAACCTGAAGAATGCGATACAACAACTAAGGTTGCAAGCCGGAATTGTTGTTCGTCAATCATCGTTTTGTATTTCGAAACCTTGTGGATTTCAGTCGGAGAATATGTTTTTGAACGCCGTTATTTTAATTGAAACTCAACTATCTCCATTAAAACTATTAAGAAAAACACAGAAAATCGAAAATCTTTTGGGCAGAAATTCGCCATCAATGCAGGGTTATACCGACCGAGTTATTGATATCGACATTTTGCTGTACGATGAATTAATTTTGAATCACCCGAAATTAAAAATCCCGCATCCTCATATCACCGAACGGGATTTTGTTATTCGTCCTTTAGCCCAAATTGCACCTGAACTCCTGCATCCGGTTACGGGAAAATATATCAGAGATTATGTTACAACCGAACAGCATTTATTCATCCAATGAATCTCTGTATTCGTCTAACAATTTCAATGCTGCTTCATAATCCTTTTCAAGAACCACAATTCTCAGCCCATCATTAATTTCGCCAAACATGGGCATAAGTTCTACCGTGTTCTCGCCGTTGATTGAACATTGTATGTTATTACTGATGAGTAACTCCTGATCGAACATGGCATCAACCATCGTTTCGTAATTTTTCAGCGGGATTAAATTGTCTTCCATAACACTTTGAATTTTATTATCATTAAAATTATTATTAAAAAGCGATAATTTCCCGATATATCTTGATAGGACTGTTTTGTAAATCTTTAATTATCATTCGACTATAAAACGCATCAAAGGGTGTAAATGTTTAAAATGCAAGAGAATATTTATTGTAAATCAAATTTTTAGTAACTTCAGAACTCTATGACCTATTGCTGAAATTCAACAATTTGATAATCAAATGTCGTAAAATAATAATCCATGTCGGAGTCCCGATATCTATCAGTGATTTTATAGGTGGTATTCTATTTAGTATTTATTATATAATCATTTCATTTATAGTTGGTTAATCTATTTTCATTAAAATTAAATATGGCGGCTTTGTTTTCTCTCTTTAATAAGGTAATAAGGTTTGTTTTTCTGTTTTAACATTTCTAC
>JAURYY010000326.1 GCA_030653695.1 Paludibacter sp.
ATAAATATGACATATGTTATACATATCCACCCAAAACGGAGTGCTTTGTATGAGTTTGTCATACATATATACAAGTTGGCAACAAGGTTAAAAACACAGCAGACTACAAAATATTCTTAATAAATTATATCAATGAACGACAAAAAACTACTTGCTTCAGTTGCACTTTTTGGTCAATTATACAATAGTACCAAGTACACAAATATTTCAGGAATTATAGCAGAATTTATTAAAGGTGCAATTGTATTAAACAATAAATACAGCTTAACTTCATATGAATTAAAGAATTTACTTAAAGAGACATACGACTTTAATCTGCTTGAATCCATTATTAAAACTGTTATTTATTCAAATTTGAAAGATATAGTTGATGTAGAAAATAAGGTATTCAACTTCAATGATTCAATAAAAGAACAATATAAAACTTTAGAAAATGAGCTAGAAAAAGTAAATCAAATAAACGATTCAATCTTTAATGGGCTAATAAACTACATTTCAGTAGTAGAGAAGAAAGAGTTGAGTGATATAGAAAAATTGGAAATTCACGAGAATTTTAGTCAATTCTTATTTGAAAATGGAACTTCTGACAATTATTCCAATCATATCAGCTCGTATATCATAAAAAATGAAACCGACACTAGTTTTGTAAACAGCTTAAATGAAATCAGAGAAGGGTTAATTCTGTATCATGGTATCAGATATACTGCTGACATAAATGAATTAGGGACTTGGAAAAATAATATGGTTATTTATTTAAACACTGAATACCTCTTTAGTGCAATTAAGTATAATGGTATTTTATACAAGGAAATATTCGATGATTTCTACAATTTAGTTTGTGAAATAAATGCTCATGATGAAAAAATCAGTTTAAAATATTTTCCTGAGACTATGGAAGAAATCGAATGCTTTTTTTCATCGGCGGAATCCATTCTAAAGGGAGACAAGAAACTCTTACCATGGAAAACTGCAATGAAAAAAATAGTTGATAGTTGTAAATCTCCCAGTGATGTTGTTGCCCTAAAAGTTGATTTCTATTCAAAATTAGAAAATTTGGGTATTGTAATGCAAGAGTTTGATTATGAAATAAATGAATATGCGGATTTTAATGTTGTAGATGAAAATGTCATTGAGAAGTTAAAGAGTATTTCTAAGGAAAAAAAGATGAAGTTTGATGAAGAGTCTTGCTACTATTTCTTTAACATCTTTACTAAAGTTAACTTCTTTAGAAAAGGGTATAATAATAAACCATTTAATAAAATTGGACATATCTTCATTTCCGATAGTGGTTTTGCAAAATATTTGGGACATAACAACAGTGTGAAGTTTGAGAATTCCGATACAACTTTTGCAAAAGATTTAGATTTTGTAACCACTCAATTTTGGATTGAACTTAAAAAAGGATTCTCTGGTATTTCGGAATTTCCTAAATCATTTAACGTATTAACTAAAGCAAAGATTATTATTTCTTCTCATATAAATAGCTCAATGTCAAAAGAGTTTGACCAACTTGTAAAAGATACTGAGCAAGGAAAAATTACAAAGGAAGAAGCTCTAGCTCGTAGCTATGCACTTAGATTAAAACCTAATCTGCCAATTGAAGTTACACATGAAAATATAGATGAAACATTTGACTTCCTAAATAATGAAAATCATTTAGCAGATATCTACCAAGAACAAATCAAGAAAGATGAATTAGTTAAAGAAACGCAACAGCGAAATATCGAATTACAACAAGAAATAGAACGAAGAAACATTATAGATAGGGAAAGAGACGAAAAAGAACGTAAAGAGAGAGAAGCTAAAATGCTTGCTGAAAACAAAAAGAAATATGCCGCTGAAATGGACACTTTTAAGCAAAATCTAAATTCTCATTTAGCAAATAGTTGGCGACAAGAACTTAAAAACACAAAGTGGCATTTTTGGAAATACTTGATATTTGTTGTAATTGCTGTTGCACTAATTTTTATACTAATAGCAATGCGAGATTCATTATTGACATCTTTAAATATAATTATTACAGAAAAAGTAAAGCTTTACTATTCTGGACTAGTAACTGTCATAGGATTTATTGCAACGGCCATTCGTTCATTCTTTGACACAAAGAATATTCTCTTTGCTTTAACAATTATTTTTTCTAATAAATCGAGAAATGCATTTAAAGATAAAAAACTGACAGAATTTGAAACTGACTTTAGAGTGAATAATAGAGAACCCAAAATGGAATGAAACCCAGTTGCCAACATCGTATATAAAACATTTGGCAGTCAGTTGGTTATCGAGCATTTCAGCTCGTATCAAAAGCACTTGTAACTTGATAGGAAAGTGCTTCGAAATGCCAAACGTTTCATATACGTAACCGTTATGCCCAAGCGTAAAAAGACAGTGCAACCCTGAAAGTGACGACTGAAAAATGGAGATTTTGCAACCTGACAATTTAAGCGGACTGACTTAAAAACGTTCTTTAACAAACTGACACGGTAAGACAAGCCGACTCGCAAACCGACCCGAATGTTTTTAAAATTTTTCCCACCGCGCATTTTAAAAAATAATTTTAGCCAGCCGCACATTGGCACATTTGCAAAACCGCACCAGCCGACCCACAACCCAAGTTTTGCAAAAGAGCCAATTTTGCCCACCCGCCTGAAAATGATAATCTGTTGAAAACTTTGGAGACTTTTATAGAAGACTTTTCGAAAGAGTTTTGTATTTTTGACAAATTCATTCAAAATAGATTTGTTCAAAATGGACAGCTTAGGCGAAACGATAAGAAAACTACGAGAAGAGAAGGAATTGCCCCTGCGGACAGTTGCGGCATTCCTTGACATTGACCAAGCAATTTTAAGCAAAATTGAGAGAGGACAACGAAATGCAAACCGAGAACAGGTGGTAAAACTTGCAGAGTTCTTTAAGATAAAAGAAAATGAATTGCTTGTGTCTTGGCTGTCTGACAAGTTGGTGTATGAGGTAGCAGACGAAGATATGGCGTTGAAAGCATTGCAAGTAGCAGAGGAAAAAGTAAAATACAATAAGTCTAAAAGAAAGTAATGGATGAATTAAATGAAATAGCAGAAGTTGAACAACAAGTTGAAACACTTGAAACGGAAGTAAAGAAATTTGCTGACGGGCTTCCCTATTGGGCAAAATATGTTTGTTCAGAGATTCTATCAGGGAATGAATTGACAGAGGACAAATATGAAACTGCATTTTCATTTCTACTTGAAGAACTTAACCTAAAGGAAAAAGGCGTAAGACCAGAACTTAGCATTTTATATAATCCAAACGCCTCTGATGATTTTAAAGAACATATAATTTTTAATTCCCTTTCAAATATTCAAGGGGTTAATGCCTTAGCTGAAAACCAAACTATTGAATTAACCGAAAACCTTACAATCATATACGGCTCTAATGGAGCAGGAAAATCAGGTTATGTAAGGCTTTTAAAAAATGTTTTTTATTCCAAGGATAGAGAACCAATATTGGAAAACATTCATATTGAAAATGGACACAAACCTATAAAAGCCTATTTTCAGTTCACTACTGATGAAGGAGCATTACAACTTAAATATCCTGATGATGTTGGCAATGGCGTGTTTAATCAATTTGCTGTTTTTGACGGTGAAATTGGCAGACGGCATTTGAGAAATAGAAATGACTTTAAATTCAGACCAGCAGGATTGAGACTATTTAATGAATTCAATGTTGCACTTGAAAAGTTAAATAATCGTTTATTTTCCGAAATCCAAACAAAGAATATTGCAAACCCATTTGCTGATGATGATATTTTTCAAGGTGAATCGGAAATTAAAACTTTTCTTTCTTCACTTTCACACAATTCCAATCTTGATGATTTAAAAAAGCATCTTCCATTTACAGATGAAGAAAAAAAGAGAAAAGCTGAAATTGAAAAGAAGTATGACGATTTAAAAATTTCTCTTTCACAGAAGGACAAAGCGTTAAAAGAGCTACGAAATATAAAAACTCAATTAGCAGCAAGAAAAAAGAATCTCGAAACTATAAACCTTTGGTTTACTCAAAATCAATTAAACACAGTCAGCAATTCCATATCTGATTGTAAAACTAAAAAAGAAACAGCCCAAAAAGAAGGAATTGAAAAATTCAAATCCGATAAGATTAAAAACATTGGTTCACCAGAATGGAAGCAATTTATTGAAACTGCTGAAAAATTTGCTTTAACGCAAAAGGAAGATGGTGTTGAATATCCTGAAATAGGAGACAGTTGTTTGTTGTGCCAACAATCAATTAATGAGGATGCTCCAAAAAATCTTATTGCCAGTTATTGGGCTTATATAAAAAGCGTTGCGGAACAGGAAGCTAAAACAGCAAAGGAAAATATTGATAAAACAAAAAAAGGATATGAAGATTTAGACCTAAATCAATTTACCGATACTGATACGCTTACAGCTTGGTTGAATGAAAAATATGAAGCTGATTTAACACTATTAAAACAAGGATTAGAAAAACAAAAAACACTTACCCAAAAGATTGTAGCAAACATTAATTCAAAAGATTCTAAGGCAGAGATTGAATACCAGTTGGACTTGACAATTTTGGAAAAAATTGAAACTGAAATTGATAAAGGCATAAAAGCTTTTGAGGAAGATGAGCAAAATAAAGTATTGGCAGAACTTCTAAAGCAAAAAACTTATCTAACCCATAAAGAAAAACTTGCATTAAGATTTACAGATATTGAAACCTTGCATAAAAATCTTATTTGGGTAAACAAAGCAAATAAGTTTAACAAACAAGGTTATAAAACACAATCAACCAATACAGAAAAAAGATTATCAAAACAGTATTTCAATGCCGATTATATCAAATCTTTTAATGATGAATGTGAAAAGTTAGAAGGGAAATTCGGAATTGAAATTGATGCAAGAAGTTCTGATGCACAAAGCAACCGACAATTATTTTTAAAAGGCAAAGACCCATCTTCAATACTTAGTGAAGGAGAACAGAAGGTAATTGCCCTTGCTGATTTTTTTGCTGAAACAAACATCACTACAATAAACAAAGGGGTTGTTTTTGACGACCCTGTTACTTCACTTGATGAAGAACGGAAAAAAGTTATTGCCAAAAGAATTTGTGAATTATCTCAAAGCAAACAAGTTTTAGTATTTACACACGATTTAGTTTTTGTTTCGGCATTAATAAATTATGCCACTGACTTTCAAATTCTCAACAGATGCCATAGCATTGAGAACATTGAAGAACCTGGAAAAATATATATAGATAATACTCCTTCGCACGAAGCAAAATATAAAACTTCATCCGAAGCAAGAAAATATATAAAACTTGCTAAAGATACAGAACCTGAAATTAGAGAAGCGTTTATTAAAAGTGGATTTGCGGCACTTCGTTCATCTTACGAAGCATTTGTGATTTTTGAATTATTCTGCGGTGCTGTTAAAAGATTTGATGATAGAGTAAGTATTGATTCCCTCAAAGGGTTGCACATTGAAGATTCATTGGTTAAAGAAATTATGGACAACTTCAAATTGTGTTGTCGATATATGGAAGGACACATTCACAGTGACAAATATTTGGCTGCAAAACCTCAATTAAAACACTTGCAAGAGGAAGCGAATAGATTTGATACTATGCGACCTAAACTTGATAAACAGAAAAAAGAAAACGGAAAAAAATAACGATATGCCAACACTACACTTCAAAGGGAAAACATTTGTACAAAACCACCATTTGGCGGTAAGGTATCATCAATTGATACCAAAAAAAGAATTAAGTTTAACCGACAAAATTTCCTTACACGATAACCTAATAATTCAAGGCGACAATTTAAAAGTATTAAAGGCATTACTTCCTACTTATTCAGGTAAAATTAAATGTATCTATATTGACCCACCATACAATAC
>JAURYY010000331.1 GCA_030653695.1 Paludibacter sp.
AGTTGAAAGAGAAAGAAACACGCTTCGCGTGGAAACTTGTTCAAAAATAAAAAAACTATCATATAACACGCCTCTAAGTGCCATTGAAATTCAGCACAAGGCTTAAAAAGAATTTCAACGGCACTTAGTGGCGTTCCGTTAGCAACAAGGCGAAAAAAAGACAGCAGACTACAAACTTGACAAGAAAATTGAATTTGACAACGAAATACGAAATAGAAAAAGTGACTGACTGGAAAGACAAAAGATTTAGTTTTTTTGCCTACCCACAAAAGACAGAAAACAAAAGCCATCACACATTTGGCACATTGCCTTTTGCCCGACACACAAGCCAACACTTCGCAAAAGTCAAAGAGCCAAATCTTCCGACCCTTAAAATATTATTTGGAATAATTCTAATTTGACTATCTTTGCAAAGATGATACTATTGAGTTTGAAATACTGGTTTAATAAAATATTGAGATACTTCCTGTTATTACTCTTTTTAGGGTATTACGGAAGTATAACATTATATACCCACCCCCATATTTTAAATGGTGTTACCATTGTTCATTCTCATCCGTTCAATTCTGGAACTCAAAAAAATCCCATAAAACATCAGCATACTGCAAACGGTTTTTTACTTATCCAGTTCTTATCCCATTTTTTAACAACTGTTTTATTCCTTGCATTTTCAATTGAAGTTTATAAAGCAGTTTTAAGAAAATATATTCTCCAGAAGAATAACGAGAGTTTCTCCAATCTTGCCTTTTTATGCTCAAATGGATTACGAGCACCTCCTTTGAATATTCACAATTAACCTTTTTTGGTGAATATCTAAAATTCACCAATTCATTTTTGGTGCAATTAGAAAACTAATTGCCAAATAATCATATTGTGTAATATTTAAAAGGAAATTTAATGAAAAAAAACTTATGGGTTTTAGTAATTCTGTTATCTTGTTCAATAGCAGGGTTTGCCCAAAAAAAGACAGATGCAAATATAAATGGACATGTTATCAATAAAAGCAGTAAAGAACATATCCCATTTATGAATGTATCGATAAAAGGAACAACAATCGGAATAGCAACTGATGCGACAGGACATTATTATTTAAAAAATCTTCCCATTGGACAGTTTAAGTTAATTGTATCGGGAGTTGGATATAAAACAAGCGAACAGGAAGTTACACTTGTATCAGGCAATAGCATAGAAGTTAATTTTGAAATGGAAGAAGACCAAATATTGTTGGAAAGTGTTGTGGTTTCTGCTAATCGTAACGAAACCAACCGAAAGGAAGCACCAAGTATTGTGAATATTATAAGTCCGAAAATATTTGAAAACACAAATTCTGTGTGTCTTGCACAAGGATTAAATTTCCAACCAGGATTAAGAGTAGAAACCAATTGCCAGAATTGCGGTTTTCAGCAAGTCAGAATAAATGGTTTAGATGGTCCATATTCGCAAATATTAATAGATAGTCGCCCAATTTTCAGTTCCCTTGCAGGTGTTTACGGTATAGAACAAATTCCTGCCAATATGATAGAAAGAGTTGAAGTTGTACGTGGTGGCGGTTCTGCATTATTTGGTTCAAACGCAATTGCAGGCACCATAAACATTATTACAAAAGAACCGACAAGCAATACTGTAACGCTTTCTAATAATACAAGTTTAATTTATGGTAAAAAAACCGACATTAATACATCATTAAACGCATCGGTTGTTTCCGACGATTATAAAACAGGCGTAATGATTTTTGGTTCAACAAGACAGCGTAGTCCGTTTGATTATGATGGTGACGGTTTTACCGAAATTGGAGAAATAAATTTAAAAAATATTGGCTTTAGAGGGTTTTATAAAACAAGTAATTTCAGTAAATTGACTATTGAATATCACAATATGGGTGAATTTCGAAGAGGTGGTAATCATCTCGACTTGCCACCACATGATGCTGATATTACCGAACAAATTGAGCATAATATTAATACGGGTGGAATAAAATATGATGTCTTTTCAAAAAACAATAAACATAGGTTTAATATTTATTCATCTGCTCAAAAAATTGCCCGAAAAAGTTATTACGGAGCACAAAAAGACCCAAACGCCTACGGTTCTACTGACGATAAAACATTTGTCGCAGGTATGCAATACACCTATTCAATAGATACGCTGCTATTTATGCCTGCCGAATTAACCATGGGAACGGAATACAGTACCAATGAAATGATAGACAAAATGTTAGGCTATGATAGAATTATTAATCAGTTGGTTAATACCAAAAGTGCTTTTTTGCAGAATGAATGGAAAAATAAAAAAATCAGCATTCTTTTAGGCGGTCGCTTTGATAAACATAATTTAATTAAAGACCCGATTATTAGTCCTCGTATGAATTTCCGCTATAACCCAAACGAATTTATGAGTTTAAGGGCAAGTTATTCAAGTGGATTTAGGGCACCACAGGCTTTTGACGAAGATTTGCATGTAACGGCAGTTGGCGGAAATGTTGCTCTCATTCGCCTTGACCCTAATTTACAAACTGAAAAGTCGCAGAGTTATAGTACCTCAATTGACTTTTACAAAACATTTGGTCAGGTTCAAACCAATTTGCTGATAGAAGGATTTTACACCAATTTAGATAATGTATTTGTTTTAGAAGAAATTGGAACTGATAGCAGTGGAAACATAATGCTTGAACGAAGAAATGGTTCAGGAGCGGTAGTACAAGGAATAAATGTAGAAGGTAAAATAGTACCTTCTAAGAATGTTCAATTTCAATTTGGAGTTACTTTTCAAAAAAGCGATTACAAAGAAAATCAGAACTGGAGTGATAACATAAATTTAACTCCACATAAAAAAATGTTTCGCTCACCTGATAATTATGGATATATAACTGCTAATTATCAAGTTGTGAAGAATTTCAATGTTTCGTTATCAGGCACTTATACAGGAAGTATGTTAGTTCAACATTTTGCTGGATATGTAGCAGAAGATACAGAGAAAAAAACTCCTGATTTTTATGATATGAATATAAAGTTATCTTATGATTTTAAAATTAATAGTAGTGCTAAATTACAACTAAATACGGGTATCCAAAATATTTTCAACAGTTATCAAAACGATTTCGACAAAGGCGAATTTCGTGATGCAGGATACGTATATGGGACTGCTTTGCCAAGAACAATTTTTATGGGGTTAAAACTTGTGTTATGAATATTTGTTTTTTTCAAAAAAGCTATATTAGCAATATGTTAGCAACAAAGTAGAAAACGGACAATGTTTAGATAACAAATAATAATATCAACAATTAAAAACTTTATATTATGCCACACTTAGACCATACAGGACCCGAAAGCAAGGGACCAAAAACAGGCAGAAAACTCGGTAAATGCCATAAAAATGAAGCCGAGCAAAAAGGAATTGGAGAACTTGGAAAAGGACAAGGAGTACGTAGAAATTCTGGCGGTGGAAAAGGTAAAGGAAAAAGATTAAAATATAATAAAAATGTTTAACACTTAAATTTTACGATTATGTTTATTAAAAAAAAACATCTCTGGATTTTATTATTCGGTTCTTTAATCGGATTAAACGAAACACTTATTGGTAGTTTTAATATACCATACCGTTCGGTTATTTTAAGCTCAATTACTTTGGCAATATTGTCCATTGCCCGTTCGCAAATACCTAAATCTGGAACATCACTGCTTATTATTGTAATTGCTATTCTTTATAAAATAAACAGCATAGGAGTTCACTCATGCACCACAAATGTTTTATTATGTGGACCAACAGCATTACTTATACTTGGAATAGGTTATGAAGTATTTGCATCTTTAATAATTGCAAAAAATACATTCAAATATTTAAACTATATATTAGCATGTGGGTTTACTTCTATAGTAGCATTCAGTATTTTTGCAGTAATGAACACATACATACTCGGCGCTTGGGATACATCCAGACTATCTGAGTATATCTTTGTCAAAGCTTCATTAACCGTTATAGCATCAAGTGTCATAAGTATTTTAGCGTTATACACAGTAAGTTTTTTTAAAAATGTTAATGTTGCCAGACTAAATCCGTATGTAATTCAGGGATTACTTGGCAGTACAATTATTGCACTATGGATATTTGGGTATTTCATAATATAAACAGAATATTTAATTTACAAAATAAGGAGGATTAAAAAATGAAAAAAATTGCAATTCCGGTTACTAAAAGTAACCAAGTGGATGACCATTTTGGTCATTGTGAATTTTACGGAGTTTACACTATTTCCGAAAAAAATGAAATAGTTGATGTGCAAACAATCAAATCAGAGCAAGGTTGTGGTTGCAAATCTAATATAGCAAGCGTTTTATCAGATAGTGGTGTAACCATTATGCTTGCTGGTGGTATTGGTGGCGGTGCAATCAATGTTTTAAATAATTCCGGAATCAAAGTCATTAGAGGTTGTTCAGGAAATGCCGCCGATATTGTAAAACAATATATCGAAGGTAAAATATCTGATAGCGGAGAAAGTTGTTTGCAACACGAGCAACATCATGGTAATGGTCAAGACCATGTATGTAACCATTAATATTTGAATTTTAGAGCCAACGCACACAGTCAAGCACAAACAGCAGCCGCAAAATGCCTCGCTAAATCCAAAGCTACTGTTAGAGCTTGCCTGTTTTGCTACCCTTTTTGCCGACACTAAAAAAAACTAAATCTTTGCTGACACACAAGCCAGACAGAAAATAAATTGTAACTTTGAGAATGTATTTCGTTTAATGACAAGTTTGTAATTCTATGACAGACAGACAGAACGCCCAGTTGCTAACACGGTATATAAAAAATTGGGCAGATAGTACTGAAATTAACGGTGTAGCTCGCAATTAACTTTGTGCGGTTTGACAGATTTGATGCTCCGAAATGCCCAACTTTTCATATACCCAACCGTTAGGGGCAAGTGTAAAAAAACGACACAGCGGACAATTTGCTACATAAAGACAGAAAAAGAAAAAACGATAAAATGAACAGCCAACGCACAAAACAGCACATTTGCAAACCGCACAAGCCAACGCACGACCGAAGTTTGCAAAAGAGCTGTTTTCTTGCCGACGCACCCACGGATAATTGTATCTTTGGTTTTTTTAATTAAAAGACTTAGAATAATATATGCCAACATTACACTGGATAGGGAAAGAAAAGGTTATAAATCATCACATGGATGTTCCGTTTAAAGTATTGGAACACTCGTACGGATTTGACAACGGACAACAAACTGAAACCGAGACAAAAAGCGGAAACAAGATAATTCACGGAGATAACCTTGAAGCCTTAAAAACCCTATTACCCGAATACGAAGGACAAATTAAGTGCATATACATTGACCCACCATACAACACAGGAAACGAAAGTTGGGTATATAACGATAACGTAAACGACCCGAAAATTAAAAAATGGCTCGGACAAGTAGTTGGTAAAGAGGCGGAAGACCTTACACGCCACGACAAATGGCTTTGCATGATGTATCCTCGATTAAAGTTGCTTCATAAATTATTGGCTGATGATGGAGCAATATTTATTTCAATTGATGATAACGAACAAGCAAATTTAAAGTTGGTAATGGATGAAATTTTTGGTTTAGGAAACTATATAACAAGTATTGTATGGCAATCCAGACAGTCAATTCAGAATGACACTGATTTAAGTATTAACCATGAATATATTCTTGCTTTTGCAAAAAACAGAAGAAAAAAAGACAGAAGATTAAAACCACATAATGAGAAGTATTGGTATGATATAAAGGAATTTGCTTTTTATCCAAAACCAGTTGACGAAGATAAATTTTCTAATCCTGATAACGATGATAGGGGTAAATGGAAAGCAGACCCTTTCGATGCACCAGCTATACGAGAAAACCTGACTTACCCTATAATAAATCCTAATACAGGGGAAGAATATTTACCTCCAAAAGGAAGGCATTGGAGGACTGAAAAAACCAAATACGAAGCACTATTAGCTGATAATCGAATTGTTTTTGGGAAAACAGGAAAAACTAAACCACAACTAAAGGTATTTCTAAATGAGAAAAATGATTTTGGAAGTGTAAGTAACTCTTGGTTTACTGGCGAAGAAAATGGTACAGCTACTCATGGAACAAAAGAACTTCAAAAAATATTTGAGAAGGATGTGAATTTCGAAACTCCAAAACCGTATCAGCTAATTCAAAACATATTAAAAATAGCAACAAGGGAGAATGATTTAATATTAGACAGCTTCGCAGGTAGTGGAACAACAGCACAAGCAGTATTAAACTTAAACCATGAAACAGGAAGTAAAAGAAAATTCATTCTTGTAGAAATGTCTGATTACGCTGATACTATCACAGCAGAAAGAGTAAAAAAGGTAAGTAAAGGATATAGCGAAGTAAATGGCATAGGCGGGTCTTTTGATTTCTTTACACTTGGACAACCAATGTTTTTAGAAGATGGTAATTTGAATGAAATAATAGGAATTGAGAAAATACGTCAATACGTTTATTACACCGAAACCAAATCTGCTTTTTCAGAAACTAAACACACAGATAATAAACATTTTCTTGGTAAATATAACGACACTGCTTATTATTTCAACTATGAGAAAGATGAAGTAACAACGCTTGACCATGCTTTTTTGGCAACCATGAAAACCAAAGCGGAGCAATATGTAATTTATACCGATAATTGCTTGCTAACAAAGGATTTCATGACCAAGCACCATATTAATTTTAAGAAAATACCAAGAGATATAACAAGATTTTAAGCGATGGGAATACTAATTGATACAGTTCGAATAGCCAATTTTAGAGCGATAAAAAATTTGGAGGTTAAGTTGTCTAAACTAACAATGCTTGTTGGTGCAAATAACTCAGGAAAAACTTCTTTTCTAAGAGCACTTCATTTGGCCTTAGGTTATGACAGAAAAATTGTAAATAGAGAAGATGTGCATGATGATGGTACTGATGATATATTTGACAAGGAAATAATAATAGATGTAAGAATTATTGCCACTAATGGCGATGGAAAACGAAAAAAAGAGTTTGAGCCAAATTGGTCAGATTCAGATGGAATCAGTGGTAATATTAAAACAGATGCGGATGATTTCGAATTTTTTGCATTTAGAACCTCATTTAAATTTGATGTATTGAGCCAATCCTTTAAATCAGAAGTAAAAACATTGAAAGAGTGGCTACCTTTAGAAAATTGGACTGAAAAAACAAACGAAGATAAAAGACTTCAAAAATTAGAATCCATTCCATTAATTTTTGTGGATGCTCAGCGAGACATTCAAGCAGACTTAAAAGATAGAAGTTCATTTTTAGGCAAAATGACCAACAAGCCAGATATAAAGCCTGCTGATATTGAACCCATTGAAAAACAAATTAATGATTTAAATGAGGCAATAATTAAAGGAAGTTCAAACCTTAAAAAATTACAAGACAACCTCAAAGATTTAAACAAAACTGTTTTTTCAAGTACGATGGATGGGGTTGAAATCTTACCTATAAATAAAAAGATTAGAGATATAGGCAGAAATTTGAATATTAATTTTAACGATACAGGCGCACAAAGTTTTCCATTGGAATATCATGGAATGGGTACTCGAAGCTGGGCTTCTCTTCTTACGTTGAATGCATTTATTTCATGGCAAGCAGAAATTAATAGTCCCTATTTTCCAATTTTAGCATTAGAGGAACCAGAAGCACATTTGCATCCCAATGCACAAAGGCATTTGTACCAACAATTGGATAAAATAAATGGTCAAAAAATCATCAGTACACACTCTCCATTTGTTGCGGCTCAGTGCGATTTAATGGATTTGAGGCATTTTTACAAGGATAATGATGGTTTGATAGTTGGTCAATTGGAGTTTTCTGAACAAGATGAACACAAAATTGCAGAACTTTTAAAAGAAATCGCAGACGCTGGGGGAACAAATGAGATAAAAAGAAGTCTTTGTCCTGAGATACAAAGATTAAAACGAGAAAAAAGAAACAAAATAGATTCAGACGAAAAAAGAAAAATAGAACGAAATATTCTACATACCAGAGGAGAATCTTTATTTTCTAAAGTTCTTGTCTTTTTTGAAGGAGAAACAGAGGAGCAAGCTTTGCCAATTTTAGCTAAAGAAAAATTTGGTTGTTATCCTTTTGAAATAGGAATCAACTTTGTTGGAGTTGGTGGAAAGGATAATTACAAGCCATTTTTGACTTTTGCTAAATTTTTAAATATTAGATGGTATATTCTCAGTGATGGAGATAATGACACCGAAAATCAAGTTAAAAACCAAATTAGAAAATCAATAGGTTCTGCTCTATATGATTATCTTTTTGTTCTCGAAACTTTCGATTTTGAAGAATATTTGATAGAAAATTCGTTTGTAGTTGAAATTTCTAATGCTTTAAATCAATTTGAGAACAAAACCGATTTTATAAATCACTATATTGAAGAAAATAATAATCAAATAAAAGGCAAAGATGAAAATGGTACTGATATTTTAAGACATTATAAATCAGACCTTGATGGAGGAAGAAAAAGAGCTTTGTTGGATATTTTACATGGAGACAAAACCAAATATGCTACCATTATTGCACAAGAAATATGTAAGAAAAAAGACGAAAATGGTAAAGTTATTTTACCGCAAAAAATAGATGAATTATTCAACAAAATTGCTTCTGATTTAAAAATAGAATTGTCATGACAATGCAAAAGGAAATAATTAATCACAAAGAAGGGGCATTACTTGTAATGGCTAGTGCCGGTAGTGGTAAAACAAGAGTTTTAACAGAGAGAATAAAGCAATTGTTGGAGAATCCAAATGAGAAATTTCATGTGTTAGCACTCACATTTACCAACAAAGCAGCAGATGAATTAACTGAACGATTATCCGACAGTCAAGACATTGAAAATAGAGCATTTGTTGGTACTTTTCATAAATTTTGCCTTGATGTTATTCAAAAGCATGGTTATGCCATTGGTTTGAAAGAACAACCCCATATTTTTGAAAAAAATGAAGATAGAACTAATATACTGATTCAAGTTTTTGAAAAACCCGAAAACTGGGATTTGAGAAAATATTATGAAAATAAAGATTTAAAAGGCAAACAATTGTTTATCAGTAATGCACTTACCTATATTAGCAGAAAAAAGAAAAATTTAAAAGGCATAGAAAAATTTAATGAGCTTGATGATGATTTGGAAAATCAAAAAATCCAAAAAATGTATAATGAATACAATGATTTATTAAACATTCAGAATGCCATGGATTTTGATGATGTAATAATTAAAGCTTATCAAATTTTTTCAGACAGACCTGCAATTGCAAAATTATACAGAAAACAATTTAAGTATATATTTATTGACGAAGCCCAAGACTTAAATTTTGCTCAATATGAGTTACTTAAAGTTTTATGTAATGCAGAGCATAAAAATGTTATGATGGTGGGAGATGTCAAACAATCACTTTATCATTTCAACGGTTCAGACATTAAGTATATGAACGAATATTTTAAAAGAGATTTTAATCCTTTAATTAAAGTGTTAAACACAAATTTTCGTTCTTCACAAAAAATTATTGAAGTCGCCAATAAAGTAATTAACGATTCGATGACAGGCTATGAAACTCAAATAGTTGGAAAATTTAAAATCTTTGATGATTGCAAAGATGAAAGAGATGAAGCCGAAAAAGTAGTATCGGAAATTGAAAACTATTTAAAAGAAGGCTTATATAATGACAAAAAAGAACCATTTAAAATTACTCATAATGACATTGCGGTATTGTCAAGAAATCGTTATTTATTAAAACATGTTGAGGAAACTTTAAAAACAAAGGAAATACCTTATTATTTTAAAAAGTCAAATGATGGTTTATCTTTTGACAGCCAAATAATTGAAGTTTTTGATTTAGGAGTTAGAATTTTAATAAATAGTATTGATCAGTTGCATTTTGCAGATATTTTAAAAAAATACAAAATTGATGTTGAGTTAAATGCTTTTTCTGAATACGAGGGCTTAAAAAAATTAATTGAGGTTTCAAGTTATATAAAAGATGATAATGAAAAAGAGAAATACTTTGTTCTTATTAAAAGTTGGGAAATATTGCACAAACAAACAAAGTTTAATTTAAGAGAATCACTTCAGCCTATAAAAGAATACTTTTTGAGTGAAAATGAAAATTCTGTTCAAGAACCTAAAGAAGTTTACGAAAGTAAAATGATTAATGAATATGAATCTATAAGGTTTGATTTAGAAGAACTTGAAAACTATTATAATATTTATGCTCGGAATACTTCATCAGAACTAAAGTCTCTATCTCACTTTAGAACACAATTATCATTAGGCTTAATTATCACGGAAAAAGAAGAAAATGGGATTGTGTTGAGTACAATTCATTTAGCCAAAGGTCTTGAGTTTCCAATCGTTTTTGTCATTGGACTTGATGATGGGTCTTTGCCATATTATAAAAGTAAGAATGAGGGAGGTAAAGCATTAAATGAAGAAAAAAATATTTTTTATGTTGCAGTTACAAGGGCAAAAAGAGCATTGTATTTATCTTATCCGCAAACTCGGATTATGCCATGGAATCCTGACAAGCCAAAAGTTATGAGTCCTTCGGAATATTTAAAAGGTTTAAAACAATTAGAGAATTAATAAATGGAATTAAAACCATATCAACAACAGGTAATAAACGACCTTTCGTCATTTTTGGAACACATACAGGAAACCAAAGACACGAAAGAAGCATTTTATAATTTTTGGGCAAAACACCCGAGAACACCGCTTTATCCCTATTCTGGTACTGCCATTGAACCATATAAAAATAATGTGGCACGAGTGCCACATATTTGTATAAAAGTGCCGACAGCAGGCGGTAAAACCTTTATAGCCTGCAATGCTATTAAAACTGTTTTTGATGCTTTCGATTATGACCGCCCAAAGGCGGTTGTTTGGCTTGTGCCGTCAATCACTATTTTAGACCAAACCATTAAAAACCTGAAAGATACTTCGCACCCTTACCGCCAAAAAATTAATTCGCACTTTGGCAATAAAGTAGAAGTATTTGACAAATCCGCATTGCTACAAGGAAGCGGTTTTAATGCAACTTCGGTAAAGGAGCAATTAAATATTTTCGTTCTAAGTTTTGACAGTATTCGCACAGCAAATAAAGAAGGACGAAAAGTTTTTGAGCAAAACGGCTCGTTACAATCCTTTGAAACGCTTTTAGGCAAATACGAAGAAATATCGTTAATGAAGGTTATGCAATTTTTAAATCCTTTGGTAGTGGTTGACGAAAGCCACAATGCCGAAACCGATTTAAGCGTTGAAATGCTAAAAGGATTTAATCCTTGTTTTATTCTCGACCTTACAGCAACCCCACGAAACAATAGTAATATTATAAGTTTTATTGATGCTTTGGAGTTAAAACGTGAAAACATGGTTAAACTTCCTGTAATAGTTTACAACCATCAGGATAAAACGGAAGTGATAAATTCAAGTTTGCAATTGCAAAAACGGTTGGAACTACAAGCCATCGAAGAAGAAAAAAAAGGCGGTAAATACATTCGCCCAATTGTTCTTTTTCAGGCACAGCCTAAAAACGGCAAAAATTTTCTAAACGAAGAAGAAGAAAAATCAAACGTTCAAAAACTTAAAGAAAAACTCATTGAATTAAAAATACCAGTCGAGCAAATCAAAATCAAAACCGCAAGTATCAACGAGATTAAAGGAATTGATTTAATGAACCGTGATTGTGAAGTTCGTTACATCATAACTATAAACGCATTAAAAGAAGGTTGGGATTGTCCGTTTGCATACATTTTGGCTTCATTGGCAGACAAAAGTTCGGCAGTTGATGTAGAACAAATTTTAGGTAGGGTTTTGCGTCAGCCCTACGTAATGAAACATAATTTTCCGCTTTTAAATCTTAGTTATGTTTTAACTGCATCGTCCAAGTTTATGGACACATTGCAGAACATTGTAAAAGGCTTAAATAAAGCAGGTTTTAGTGAAAAAGATTATAAACTTGCTGATACTTCAATACAGGAACCAACCCAAAAACAAGACCCATTAGAGCAACTTACTATATTTCCGACTACCGAAGAAACAACCGAAGATATTACTTCTGATATTGACACAACAAGGATTTCAGTTCCTTCGGAAACTGAATTGCCGAATGAAACAATTTCGGAAATTGAAAAAACTGCAATCGAACAAAATGAAACATTTGAAAAAACTGTTTCCGAAATGGAAGCAACTAATACAACGGCTTTGCCTAACGAAATTCAACAACTTGTGAAAACATATAGTATTAAAGACATTTTCAAGGAACAAGCAGAAAAAATAAACTTACCTCAGTTTTACTTGAAAGTCCCTGCAAATGATTTGTTCGGACAAAAAGAAGAAGAGTTGCCTTTGGAAAAAGAAAATCTTTTAGATGGTTTTGCATTAAGCAAAGCAGATACAAATATTGCATTTGACAGCATTACTTCCGAACTCTACAAAGTAGATTTGGACGAAACAAAGAAAGAACACACACCAACTTTTGTACGGCTCGATGGTTCGGTAAAAGAAAGCGTAATGGCTTACATCCTCGACCCTGCAAGAAAAGACAGTCGAGTAAAAAACTTTACAAAAAGGATTATGGATATTATCGGTAATATGTACCCAATTCCCGATAAGGAAATTGAAAAATACATAAACCGAATACTTGAAGATTTTAAAGACGAGCAATTTAACGACTTTGCAAATAACGAATATACTTACACTGATAAGATTAAGCAGAAAATTAAATCACTTTCAGACTTATTCGCAGAAAAGAAATTCAAAGACTTTTTAGATACCGACAAAGTATTTATAAAACCATCTTTTCAATTACCCAAAAACATTTCGCCTGGCGACACTTCAAAAGATATTACAAAGTCGCTTTACGAAAAAGAAGGCAATATGAACGGATTTGAAGAGCGTGTAATCAATGAAATTGGTAACATGACAAATATTGCTTTCTGGACAAGGAATATTGAGCGAAAAGGATTTAGAATTAACGGTTTTGTAAATCATTATCCTGACTTCATAATACAGACAAAAAGTGGCAAGACTCTTTTATTGGAGACAAAAGGAGACCATTTGGATGCTGAACCCAAAATTAGACTTGGCGGACTTTGGGCAAGTAAAGCAGGGAATAATTATCGTTATTTTATGGTTTACGAAAGGCGGACAGTTGACGGAGCATATAAATTGGAAAACTTTTTAAATATAATTAAGGACATCTAAAGCCCACGCTTCGTAGTCAAGCACATTGGCTGGTCGCACAAAAAGCCAACACACGACCAAAACCAGCCAAAGAGCTTGCCTACCCCAACGCACGGCAGACAGAAACGATGTAGCAAATTGAAAGAAAAAATGACGGAAAACAAAGAACACCAGCCACTAACAAGCGGTATAAAACATTGGGGTTTAAGTGGTTATTCGAGCGTTCTGCCCCGCATTAACTTTTGTGTCGGGGGACAAATTTGTAGCCCGCAATCCCCAACGTTTCATACCGCCAGCCGTTATATGAAATTTTACGAATGAAACTGCCAAACAATCGGCAAACGTTTAAATCGAAATACGAAGCTTACCGCTTCGAAGTTGGTCGAAATCAAAAAGGCAGTAGAGAAATAGCTTT
>JAURYY010000332.1 GCA_030653695.1 Paludibacter sp.
TTTCATATTAATACTCACATTGTTCAGCACTGTTAAGTTAGTATAATCTGCTATAGGATAACCTATAAACGAAAATTTTATAGAGGCGAATTTATCGTTCATTGTACCTTTTAATAAAATATTCATTGTATCGCCGTTTACAATGATTTTTGTGAAATTATTATTATCCGACACAAACACAGTTCGATCGATATATGCACCAAAAGTATTGTAACCCCACTCCGAATAAATGGGTAAACCCGGATTCTCGGTATCGTAAATAAATATCGATTTTTTCAAGGTATAAGTATCTTCAACATCCGACTGACAAGAAACAAACGATACGCTCAAGAAACTCATGATCAGAATTTGAAATATGATATATTTTTTCATTTTGTTTTAAAATTAATAGGGTGATGTACTGTATAATTTATTTTACGGGTAGTTGTATCGCACATTGAAATCCGGTAAACATATCGCCGTTAACTAAGGTAGAGTAGTTTTTAGTAATAAAAAACGAGGGCAAAAGAAATTCAAGCTTGTACTTGAGTTTATCTTTACTACCAAATCTAACGCCCAACGCAGTTGTCCATGTTGAATATAAACTATTTACTTTTACACCAATATTTTCTATAATTGAATTTTCAAAACCTTTCATTTCCTCAGATACAAAATCGATATTGGTTTTAGACCCCACTTTAAAATTTAACTCAACACCTGTTTTTAAATAAAAATTAAATTGAGAAATTGAGAAAGGAATCAATTTAACATCAAAGGGTATCCCCAAATAATTACTTGACTCGCTAATAGACCTTACTCTGGCAAATTCTGTATCTAATCCGGTTGAATGATAACGTAAATAAAAAAATTTGTTTTTTTCGGCACTTTGTCCGATAATTGATAAATCGGACGAAATATTGGAAAAACGCAAGCCGGAACTTAAAGCCAATTTGTTTTCAAAAAACGCGATTTCGGGCTTTATTCCCAAATGTGAAACAAACATATAGGGCGATACCGCAATATTTGAACTCCCCGACTCGTAATAATACGGACCGACATCCTGTCGGATATTCCACTTTTCGTTCAGTGAAGTGTTTACTTGATTGCCACCAAACTCTACATTTACCGAAATTTTATTCGGGCTTTGGGCAAAAGATAGCGTACTTACAGCAAGCAAATGCGATAAAATGAAAACAGTTTTTAATTTCATAAGTTTTTAGTTTTTTTGTGAATAATTGATATGTGAAGTAGTATTTATTTTTAATTATTGCAATTTAATCTAAAGATGCAATAAAGACTAAGAACGTTGCAAAGAATCATCTTGAAAATTCTTACAACACACAGCCATTACAGATATTCAATAAAAATGCTGAACATCAGAAAAAAGCAATCTGTATCGATACAAATCTGCAAATGGATAAAAAAGAGGAATTTGGTAAGTGACGTGAGATGAATTGTTACAAAAAAAAAGAGAATTCATTGATTATATGCGTGTTGAATCAGCGTTGCAAAATTTCAATACTTACTTAACTTTTTCGAAGACCCGCTCCACGAACAACCAAGGCAATACAAAACATCGAGTTGGTAACCTTCGAGCGATTCTTCAGGATGAAGTGGTACGATTTCAAATGTATCATTTACGGTAACCACGATTGAATCTCCTATATCATTTTTTACACTGAATCGCTTTATTTTACACTGTGGACAAACCATTTTTTTTATTCATTTTAATATTTCAGACAATGTTAATATTCATAATATTTAGATTATTTGAAAAACTTCTTATTTCTTCAAACCTCAAACTCTTCAAACTTTCAAACCCTTTTAGTTCCCTGAATCTTCAATTTCACGAATTTCAACCACTTTATCATTTTCCACTATTTCTTTTACAGTTACCGATTCGATGGTTGAGATATTTTGCAGTTCTTTAACTTTCTTGCTTTCAAACCTGAATATCCGTCCCTGATACAAATCTAACCAGTTTAGGTTGTGAGTAGCCATAATTACCGTTGTTCCCGATTTTGTGATATTATACAGTAAATCAACGATTTCTCTTCCTGTTTCGAGATCGAGATTGCCGGTAGGTTCATCTGCAATAATAATTTCGGGTGAATTAAGCAATGCTCGTGCAATGACAATGCGCTGTTGCTCACCACCCGACAATTGATGTGGCATTTTGTGGCTTTTATCTGCCATTCCAACTTGCTTTAATACGCCCTCAATTTGTTCATCAATTACATCAATATCCTTCCACCCTGTTGCACGAAGTACAAATTCAAGATTTTGATACACTGAGCGGTCGGTCAAAAGTTGAAAATCCTGAAAAACAATACCAATTTTTCGCCGTAAAAAAGGAACATCATTCGTTTTAATTGTATTCAGATCATGTTCCAATACCTCTGCAAAACCCTCACAAACTGATGCTTCGCCATAAAATGATTTCATTAACGAGGTTTTTCCGCTGCCCACTTTACCTAAAAAAAAGATAAATTGTCCTGAACGAATATCAATTTGCACGTTTTTAAGCACCAACTCATCCTGCTGGTAAATATCTACATTTTTGTATTTTATCAATATTTTCGATTCCATATTCAATTCGATATTAATGATTATTATTTATGCCTTTTCTTCAGTTCACGCCCCAAATCATCGAGCGAGTAACCTTTGGAAGCAAGCAAAACCATGAGGTGATAAACCAAATCAGATGCTTCGTACAAAAACGCGTCATCAGTTCCGTTTGTAGCTTCTATTACAGTTTCAATGGCTTCTTCTCCAACCTTTTGAGCCATGCGGTTTACCCCGCTTTTGAACAACGAAGTGGTATAAGAGCCTTCGGGCATTTCGTTGAATCGCAACTGAATAAAATGCTGCAAAAAATTCAGAAATGCAAAATCACCGCTGTTCGTTTCGTTCCAGCAAGTATCGGCACCGGTGTGACAAACCGGACCCACAGGATTAACTTTTATAAGCAAAGTATCGTTATCGCAATCGGGAGTTATTGAAACTACATTCAGAAAATTACCACTTTCCTCTCCTTTTGTCCAGAGCCGGTTTTTGGTGCGACTGAAAAAAGTAACCTTTCCGCTTTTTGTGGTTTCTTCGAGTGCTGCCTCATTCATAAATCCCAGCATAAGCACTTTCGAGGTCTGATTGTCCTGAATGATAGCGGGCACCAGACCATTCAATTTATTAAAATCTATATTCATTTGTTATCAGTAATTCAATATAATTATGCTGCGAAAGTACAAAAAAACGGTCAGAAAAGCAATTTATTATTCAAATGTTGTAATTCTTATTCTATTAAAAAAAATCCCGAAAACCTGTAACGCTTTTCGGGATTTTTTCAGTTTTATATCAAATTTATATTCAACGCTTTACATTCCTTTATCATATCATCGGGCCAGATACTTGCCTGAATTTCGCCGATATGTGCTTTTCGCAGAAAGAACATACACATGCGCGATTGTCCGATTCCACCTCCGATTGAAAGCGGAAAAGTATCATCCATCAGTCGCTTGTGAAAATACATAAGAAGTCTATCTTGTTTCCCATCCATCTCTAATTGACGAAGCAAAGCCTCTTTATCGACACGAATACCCATCGAAGAAATCTCTAAAGGCAGTTCGAGCACCGGATTCCACAGAATTATATCGCCATTCAAACCGGGCAGTCCATTTTCACCTATTGTAGTCCAGTCATCGTAGTCGGGTGCGCGTCCATCATGCTTTTTTCCATCGCCAAGCAAACAACCTATACCAATTATAAACACAGCTTTGTACTTTTTGGCTATCTCATACTCTCGTTCTTTCGGCGTTTTATCCGGATACAAACATCGGAGTTCCTCTGCATGTATAAAAGTGATCGCTTCGGGCAGAATGGGTTTTATTTCGGGGAAACTTTCGGAAACAAGATATTCGGTGCGCAGCAAAGTGGCATAAATTCGTCGGACTATCATTTTCAGAAAATCAATATTCCTTTCTTCGGCGGTCATTACCCGTTCCCAATCCCATTGATCAACGTATAGCGAATGTATATTCCCAAGTTCTTCATCTGCCCGAATGGCATTCATATCGGTATATATTCCGTAGCCATTTTCAATTTCGTAGTCGCCCAATGTCATACGTTTCCATTTGGCAAGCGAGTGCACCACTTCGGCACGGGCATCACCAAAATCCTTAATGGGAAAACTGACTGCACGCTCCACCCCGTTCAGATCATCGTTTATGCCGGTTCCCTGCAGCACAAAAAGCGGAGCTGTAACGCGGCGCAGGCGTAATTCGGCTGATAAATTTGATTGTAAAAAATCTTTGATTTTTGTTATCCCCAATTCGGTTTGCTGTAAATTCAAAATGGGTTTATAATTGGCTGGTTTAAATAAATAACTCATAAAAATAAAATTGATTTTACTAAATGTTTCTTTTTTTGTGCAAAGATAATCATTTAGTCAAATAATGAGACATATTTATATTATTTTATTTCCACACTAAACAAAAAGCGTCAATTTTATAAAATTGACACTTTTTATTTAAAACTATTTAAATGTTATTTCTTGCGTTTGTAATACGAAAAAGAATAGGGATATGGATTTTTTTCATCTGCAGGAAAATCTTCCCTTGAAACTTCTTTCCATTCAGTTGCACTGACTTCGGGAAAATAAGTATCACCATCGAAATCGCTATGCACCCAGGTAATATACATATCGTCGGCAAGTTGCATACATTGGTTGTAGATAACCGAACCACCGATTACAAAAACTTTTTTTACATTTTCGCACAAGTCTAAGGCTTCTTCTATTGAATTGGCTTCGAAATATCCCTTTATAATACCTTCCGAAATTGTTGAAGATAACACTATGTTTTTTCGATCGGGTAAGGGTCCGTTGGGTAAACTTTGAAAAGTTCGTTTCCCCATCAATATTACTTGTCCGGTTGTCAGTTGCTTAAACCGCTTGAGGTCAGCGGGTAAATGCCAGGGCAGTTTCTTCGACTTACCGATTACATAGTTATCGGAAACCGCTGCAATAATTGAAATTTTGCACATATATTCTCACGATTATATTAATAAACTCATATTGATTTTAATCAGCAGAACCGCAAAGTTACTAATAATTCGGTTACTTGTTAGGTCTCAATTGCTAAACAAGTTTAAAACTGCACATTGTTGCCTTATTTGTGTAATCAAATAGAAACATCTCCTTTAATATGGGGATGGGGATTATAATTCATCAATTCAAAATCAGTAAATTTAAATCCAAAAATAGCTGTAACATCCGGATTAATTTTCATAACAGGCAATGGACGAAAATCGCGACTTAATTGAAGTTTTACCTGTTCGATGTGATTGGTATAAATGTGAGCATCGCCCAAGGTATGAACAAAATCGCCCGCTTTGAGTCCGGTTACCTGCGCCATCATAAGTAACAACAAAGCATACGAAGCAATATTGAATGGAACCCCCAGAAAAATATCGGCACTTCGCTGATATAGCTGCAAACTTAATTTACCTTGTACCACGTAAAACTGAAAAAAAGCATGACAAGGTGGTAAATTCATATTGGGTATATCGGCAACATTCCATGCACTTACAATAATACGACGTGAATCGGGATTATTTTTAATCATATTCACCACTTCTGTTATCTGGTCAATATGTCCGCCATTGTAATCGGACCACGAACGCCACTGGTAGCCATAAATATGACCTAAATCGCCATTTTCGTCAGCCCATTCGTTCCAGATGCGCACGCCGTTTTCCTGCAAATATTTTATATTGGTATCGCCGTTCAGGAACCATAGCAACTCATGAATTATTGATTTTAAATGCAGTTTTTTGGTAGTAATACATGGAAAACCATCTTCCATGTTGAAGCGCATTTGATGCCCGAAAACACTGATGGTTCCGGTTCCGGTTCGGTCTTGTTTGTGTACACCTTCGGCAAGTACCCGATTTAGCAAGTCGTGATATTGTTTCATAAAAATATTTACAATTTTTCCCGATAGCTATCAGCGATTTTTTTGGGGATATTTATTATATATAACATTTATTTAAGTATTTGAATATGTGTTTAATAACTATGTATTTACTAGTATAGAAAATGGCGGTGTCCAGTACTTTACTGTTTATTGTTTCTTCATTACGATAAAAAAGGTAATAAGGTTAAAATAACATTTGTTTAATTTCTACTAAGGTTATAATGTTGAAAATAAGGTTTTTCTGTTTTTCTATACCTTATTTTTTTATATTCAACCTTAGTAGATATGTTAAAACAGAAAAACAAACCTTTCCCGATAGCGTTCGGGGCTTATTAAAGAGAGAAAACAAAGCCGCCATATTTAATTCTAATGAAAATAGCTTAACCAACTATAAATGAAATGATTAAATTACAAATACTAAATAGAATACCACATATAAAATCACTGATAACTATCGGGACAAGAATCAAGAACAACTACCAACTACCAACTATCAACTAATTTTAATGTCAGGTAAACTAATCATATTTTCAGCGCCTTCCGGAGCCGGAAAAAGCACATTGGTACAACATTTACTCAGTCGTTTTCCGAATTTTGAGTTTTCAATTTCAGCCACAAGCCGCCCAGCCCGCGGAAATGAACGCGACGGTTTTGATTATTATTTTCTGAGTCCCGATGAATTTCGGCAACGCATCGAAAATAATGAATTTGTTGAATACGAAGAAGTTTATCCTGATTGTTTTTACGGAACTTTGCGCTCGGAAATCGACCGAATTTCGGCGAAAGGAAAAGATATTTTATTCGATGTGGATGTGGTTGGCGGTTTGAATATTAAAAAACAATTCGGCAACAAAGCCTTGTCTGTTTTCATAGTTCCACCCGATTTAGAAATATTACATCAACGGTTAATCAACCGTGCCACCGACTCGGAAGAAATGATTGCCAAACGAGTAGGAAAAGCAAAATATGAAATGACTTTTGCACCTGAATTTGATGCTGTTATAGTGAATGATATACTTGCTAAATCCAAGAAAGAAACTGAAACGATTATAAGTAAATTCCTTTCCGAATAGTTTTATTTGTGTGTTTTGTTTAATTATAAAAATTGAATAACTCTTTCATTGACAATTACGAAAACGGCAGAAAGAACAACGAAAATTAATATTATCTTTGCACCATAAGATAAGCTAAAATATGAAAATTACGACTGAATTATTTCTTGGTGACTGTAAGAATGAATTAAAAAACATTCCTGACAATTCTGTGGACTTAATTGTAACTTCACCACCATATGCAGACCAACGTAAAAGCACTTACGGTGGTGTACACCCTGACAAATATGTTGAATGGTTTCTTCCAATTTCGGGAGAATTGTTTAGAGTTTTAAAACCAACTGGAACTTTTGTATTAAACATAAAAGAAAAAAGTTGTTAATGGAGAGCGTAGCACTTCAGTTGAAATGGTCTGTTTTAAAATGGAAAATTCTTGATTTTGTAAACTACTTGATAAATTTTACTAAGGTTGTTTTTATTGAATCGTATTGTTCCGGTTTAATTAAGCCAAGGTCAAGTTTGGCTCTGCGCTCGCTTGCTCGGTATTTGCCCTGTGAAGCTGCCCGTAATTACTTTCAGGCTAAGCATGACCGCTTATTATTAATAAAAAAAAATGATTATCCGCAATTAACACATCATTTCAATGATTATCTGTATTTCATGTTTTTTTCGAACTGATATTTTGGGGCGTAGCCCAGAAATCTTCGTAGTATAATGAGATGA
>JAURYY010000322.1 GCA_030653695.1 Paludibacter sp.
ATAACTTTATGGCTCAATCGGAGTTTTATAAGTTAATGAAAGCGGATATATATCCTCAACTGAATATACAACTCAATTATTTTGAAATTTCCTCATTTGACAAGCAACAGATCTCGAACAGCGTTGCATCAGTGAACATAAAAATTGCAGGGGTAGCAAAACATTATAACATCCCCATAATTTCAACAATAAATAGAAATACTGTTGCTGTAAACGGGGAAAAGAAAATGACTATAAAAGACTTTGACCTTGAACCTCCGGTATCAATGCTGGGTTTAATAAAAGTGAGCGAATGGATTGAAATTAAATTCAAAATAAGGTGCAGACTTACTATTGTTCAAGATTCGCTGGCTCACCAATAATGCCGGTTGGTTTTTTTCAACTAAACAGTTAAAAAACATTAATAATACATGTTGGTTTGCGATATTATTTGGTTTATATTATAAACCGCTTTATATTTGCAGAAAAATTATTCATATTATAAAAATTACATGCTTTATGGAAAACAAAATTTTAAAGGAGTAAGAAAGTTTAGAACTTATTTCTCTTATGATTCGGAACACGCAACAGAAATTAGAATCAAGTCAAGGACTGCCTTTTCTGATTTTCGGGTATTTAACAGTAATTATTTCAATTGCTGTGTATGTATTACTTGTAATGACAGATAGCTATTATTCGCATTTGTTGTGGTACCTTATACCAATACTTGGTGGATTATTTTTGTTTCGGTTTTTTAAAAAAAAAGGAAAACTATGTAAAAACTCACATCGATCGGTCTATTACTAATATTTGGATTGTCATCGGAACCTTCATGATGATTGCTGCGATCTTTGCATTTTTCGTTCGCTTTCCGGTTATTCCAATAATGCTCTTATTGTCAGGAATTGCCGTAACACTAACCGGATTAACCATAAAGTTCAAGCCATTGGCAATATGCGGAATTTTGGGTGCACTTACTTTTATGCTTCCATTTATTTTCAAAGGCAATGAACAAGTATTAGTTTATGCTTTGTCCATTATAGTAATGATGATTATTCCGGGTCATATTCTACAATTTTTAAGTCGCAAAAACCATGTTTAAGGAATTAAATCCGCTGTTACATTCTGAACTTCGATTGGCTATCATGTCGATTCTTATTTCGGTTGAGGAGGCTGATTTTCTGTATATAAAAGAAAAGACAGAAGCTTCGGCCGGCAATATAAGCGTTCAAATTGAGAAACTGAGTGAAGCCGGTTACATCAAAGTAGAAAAAGGTTTTGTGGGAAAACGCACACGAACAGTGTGTAGGATTACTCAAACGGGCGAGATGGCATTTGCCGAATATGTAGAGGCTATAAAAACGTATCTTGAAAAATAGCCCGAATGAAACAGGCGGTAAACCTTGAAGTTTAACCGCCTGTAATTATGAATTATTAATTATCAATAATGCACTACATCAGCTCCACACTGCGTTTCACAAAGTTTGCCAATGCTTCGCCTTTGAGCATATTGTTTGCCAATAGTGCTAAATCAATCAACTGACGAACCTGTTTGTTGCCGGTTGCATAAGTTTTATAAACGGATTTCTTCTTTTCACCCAATTCAACCATTTGTTTGTTGAGTTCGATTAATTCATCTTTTTCTAAGTTTGGAATTTCTTCGTCCTTCTTTCCTTTATGACCGTCTTTTAATTTGTCATGTTTGGCTTTGGCTTGGGCAAGTTCGTTTGTAAAAGGACTTACTTCGGCACCGCAGGCAGATTCTTCATCTGTCAGCAATTTTTCAATCATCGGGTGTGCAGTATTTACTACTAAGTTATAACTGTCGGGCATTTCGCCGTAAAAACTCATCATGCCGCCCTGTGTTGCCGACATTTCCTTCATGCGGCGCATAAATTCGTTTTGTGTTACAAAAACAGGATTTGCAGCTGGTGAGAGATGTTCGAAAGTAACAATAAAGTTTGTTTTTTCAACTTTTGGTATTTGCGAGTCAAAAACTGTTACCAAAGCATCGCGCTGATCATCGGTTAATGTAACTTTGGCAGTATCATCTTTCTGAATAATTTTTTCTATCACATCGCTGTCAACCCGCACAAAGCGGGTTTTTTGAAATTTCTGTTCCAATTGACTAACCACGTGTACATCTAATTGTCCATCCATTATCAATACATCGTAACCTTTGTCCTGAGCATGTTGAATATAGCTGTATTGTTCATCCGAATTATTGGCATATAAATAAATTACATCACCATTTTTATCTTTCTGATTTTCGCCAACCAATGACTTATATTCATCGAAAGTAAAATATTTACCATCAACATTTTTTAAAAAGGCAAATTTTTCGGCACGTTCGTAGAATTTCTCATCGCTCAACATTCCATATTGGATAAAGATTTTCAGGTTGTCCCATTTCTCTTCAAACTGTCTGCGATCGGCTTTGAATATATCAGCCAAGCGGTCGGCAACTTTTTTGGTTATATGACTTGAAATCTTTTTTACATTGGCATCGCTTTGCAAATAACTGCGTGAAACGTTGAGTGGAATATCCGGCGAATCGATCACACCATGCAAAAGGGTAAGATATTCAGGCACAATATTCTCAACATGATCGGTAACATATACCTGATTGCAAAACAACTGAATTTTATTGCGTTGCATATCAATATTGTTCTTTATTTTTGGGAAATAAAGAATTCCGGTCAGGTTGAAAGGGTAATCCACATTGAGGTGAATATGAAACAATGGATCTTCGCCCATTGGATTTAGCTCGCGATAGAAAGCAGCATAATCTTCGTCGGTAAGGTCGGCTGGTTTGCGTGTCCAAGCCGGATTGGTATTGTTTATAATGTTATCCTCATCGGTTTCAACATTTTTTCCATCTTTCCATTCTTTTTTCTTCCCGAACGCAATTTCGATGGGAAGGAATTTGCAGTACTTGGTGAGCAATTCCTGAATTTTCGATTCTTCAAGAAAATCTTTATTTTCGTCGTCGATATGCAAAACGATATCTGTGCCGCGGTCTGATTTTATGGTATCATCTAAAATATATTCAGGATCACCTTTACATGACCAGTGCTGTGCTGTAGAACCATCTGTATAGGATTGGGTAAAGATTTCCACTTTTTTTGAAACCATGAAAGAAGAATAAAAACCAAGTCCGAAATGACCGATAATAGCCTGCGCATCGTTTTTATATTTTTCGAGGAATTCTTCGGCTCCCGAGAATGCAATCTGATTGATGTACTTTTCAATTTCTTCGGCTGTCATCCCAATTCCGCGGTCGGAAATGGTCAGTGTTCCTTTCTTTTTGTTGATAGAGACACGCACTGTCAAATCGCCTAATTCTCCTTTAAACTCACTTACCGATGCCAGTGTTTTAAGTTTTTGGGTAGCATCTATGGCATTCGACACTAATTCACGTAAAAAAATCTCGTGATCGCTGTATAAAAATTTCTTGATAACGGGGAAAATATTATCACTCGTTACCCCAATGTTTCCTTTACTCATTTTTGCTTGTATGTTGATTAGTTATTTGAAATTTTTTTTTTAGTTGTATGTTGTTATCACGAAAATCACATTGCATTCCGGGGTAAAGATTTGGCAAAAAAAATGCCAGCAGAAAAAGTGTGACAGAATGACAGTAGAGACAAGGCATGCCTTGTCTAAAATATTTGTTTGGTTTTGTTGGGGAATAGTATTTAGTAAGGGACGAGCGGTTTCCCAACCGTTTGAAAATATTAAGATTTTTAAATAGGCGATAGCGAGGTCGCTTGTCCCAAGTATGGTAGTTTATAAAAATACACTATATTTGTTTCATAATTATTCGAACACTAATTTAAAAATGAAAAAACTTGTCGTACTTACCGGAGCAGGCATGAGTGCCGAAAGCGGAATTTCCACTTTTCGCGATGCGGGTGGTTTGTGGGAACAACATCGCATTGAAGATGTTGCTACGCCTGAAGCATTCAGGAAAAATCCTGAACTGGTTTTGCGATTTTACAACGAACGCCGAAAACAACTGCTGACCGTTCAGCCTAACTACGGTCATAAAGGATTAGAAAAACTCGAAAAATATTTTGATGTGCAAATTATTACTCAAAATGTAGATAATCTGCACGAACAAGCCGGAAGTTCAAACATATTGCATTTACATGGCGAATTAATGAAAGTGCGCTCTACCGGACAGGGTGCAGAGGTTTATAACATTGACCCCAGAAATATTGATATAATTGTAGGTGATAAATGCACGAAAGGATATCAACTTCGCCCACATATTGTGTGGTTTGGCGAGGCTGTACCCGAAATTGAAACCGCAATTGATATTGTAAAGCAAGCTGATATTTTTGTGATTATCGGCACTTCTATGCAGGTTTATCCGGCAGCCGGACTTATAAATTACGTACCTAAAGGTGTACCAGTTTACCTCATCGACCCGAACGAAGTAAGTGTTAATTCACCTAATATCACCGTTTTGAAAAAAGGAGCTATTGAAGGAGTAAAAGAATTGACAAATTTGATTTGTAAATAAAATAAAATGACTATCGGTTTTTGCACCCAATTTGATTTTTTGATAGGGCTTGTTGAGTTTTTAGAAAAATATCTATTAGAAATGGTATGCATAATAGAATATCCGGTTGAAATTAGCTAAATCAATAAGGTTTAGATTCATCGTGTTAACATCATTCTATTAAGGTTAAAAAAATAATCACTACATTTTAAATTTGGGTAAACTCCACACATACAGCGATTATATTTTATTTAATAACCTTATTTTCAATTTTTAAACCCTTAATAGAAATAAATAAAAAAATTTCGAAAGGTCAACAATGGTTTTGGTGTTCAGATGAACTAAATCTTCATAAGCTTTCATCATTTTCTTTCTAAGAATATTGTAATCGAAGCGTAAAGTATTGATTTCTTCTTTGGGTTGGTTTTCTTTTATGGCATTATCAATATTGTACCTGAGTTGAGACAGTTTTTCGGCATAATCGTTCAATGCCTTAGCAGGTATTGCATCTTGTAAATTTCAGGTAACAAAATAAGCCTGGCCAAGTTGTTGATAATGTGGTAAGTTAGCCCGGTGAAATTCTTTCTTTTCCACATATTAGATTTTAGCTGATAAAGACATTGTTTATTTTTCAAAATCATCAAGCTTATTATACAAGGGACAAGCGGTTTCCCAACCGCTTGGATAGAAGAAAACAAGCTACAGGAATGTCGTTTGACCCCTTGATCCTTGACCTTCAAGTATCAAATAATTTCTTTGTTCCATAGTGCTTTTAAAAAGTCATTTACCGGAAAAATTTCTATTCCATTTAAAATTCGCTCGTTTCTATCCATTGAAACAACTATGGCACGTGCTTGCGGAAAATCTTCGAGAAAAGCTTTCAATCCTTTCAAATGTCTCGTATTTACTTCGTTACTCGATTTTATTTCAATGGCAATTCGTCCATGTCCGATAATCGCATCTACCTCGTAACCACTGCTGGTACGCCAGTAGGTAAGTACTTCGTCTGAATTCTGATAATTCAGGAATGCTATAAGTTCTTGAATGATCAAATGTTCAAACGCGTGTCCGAAAGCATCAGTACCCTGTATGATATTTTTTCTGTTTGACAAATAATTCGCAATTCCAACATCGAAGTAATAGAATTTAGGTGCTACAATAGCTCTTCTTTTTCGGGTAGCACTAAAACCGGGTATTAAATACCCGATTAAAGTATCCTGAAGTATCTCAAAGTACTCTTTTACAATACGATGGTCTATTCCACAATCCTGTGCAATATTTCTATATACCACCATTTCGCCATTACTAAATGCAGCCACTTCTAAAAATCGCGAAAATGAATTAAGTTTCCTCGAAATGGCTTCTTCTCTGATTTCTTCGTTCAAATATACGCCAATATAAGCACTAAAACGTTCCCAGGGATTGTTAATATCGTAATGACGCGGAATCATTCCGTTATTCACAGCTTTCAGTATGTCAAAGTCGGGAATTTCGGCACTTACCAAAGGAAGAAGCGTTTTTTTCAATGCCCTTCCTCCAAGTAAATTTGCCCCCATACGCTTTAGTTTTCGTGGACTGGAACCACTGAGTATAAATCGTATTTTCTTTTTGTGAATCAGACGCTGAACTTCATCTAAAAGTTGTGGTATTTTTTGTATTTCATCGATGATGACCAATTCACCTTCATTGGCCATCTCAAGTTCTTCGCTTAATAACGAAGGACGACGAAAAAGTCGCTCAAATTCTGCTGATTGCAATAGATCATAATACCTCGCGTTGGCGTAAAGTGTTTCTAATAAAGTTGTTTTGCCTACCTGACGCGCACCCCATAAAAACAGGCTGTCATTATTATCGTTTTCGAGATTTAATTTCCGTATATACATAACCAATATTGTTATTATATCATGATAAAATTACATTTGTTGTTGCAAATATATAAATTTATTCTTTTAAAAAAAAATATAAGGTACAAGCGGTTTCCCAACCGCTTGAAAGATTTCATCAAGCGACAGGGATGTCGCTTGTCCCTAACTAAGAGGTGAGGGGTGAGATTCAAGAGCGCGAAATGCTTTTCACACCTTTTACCTGTCTTAATTTTTTTAAAATACCTTCAAGGTCTTTGGTATCGCTTACCATAATCGTCAGGTTACCCTGAAACAGTCCGACATTCGAATTGATGGATATGGAACGCAAGGTAATGTCTTTTTCTTTCGAAATGAGCGAAGTTATGTTTGTTACAATGCCAATGTCATCGTGTCCCACAATGTATAAAGTGATTGGATATTGCGATCCGACGGACTTTCCTGACCAACGGGCATTCACAATGCGGTAGCCGAAACGGGCAATCATCTGCGGAGCGTTCGGGCAGTTGTTTCTGTGAATTTTTATTCCGCCTGTAACCGACACAAAACCAAAAACATCATCGCCGTAAATAGGATTGCAACATTTTGACAATTTAAAATCAATATTCTTCAAATTCTGATCAATTAATAAAACATCATCTTTTCCAAAATTTTCTGTTGATGTTGCTTCTTTTGAAAAACTCTCGGCACTACGTGATTCGGGCTGTTCGTTGAGGGTTTCCTTTTTATCAAGATCTGTGTAAGCATGTCTTACTTCGAGCACATCTAATTTATCGTGAGCAATCTCCTGATAAAAGTCGCTTACTGTTTTAAATCCTTTTTTCTTGGCAAGTTTAGATATTTTTCCTTCGTCGAGTTCAATTTTCCAATTTTTAAATCGTCGAACAACAATTTCGCGACCTATTTCGGCATCTTTGTATTCAACTTCCTTTAGTGCCTGACGGATTTTGTTTTTGGCTTTTGAAGTAGAAACTAAATGTAGCCAAGCAGGGTTTGGTTTTTGTGTAGGCGAAGTAAGCACTTCCACTTGATCGCCATTATTTAGCACATATTTTATGGGCATGTTTTTCCCATTCACTTTAGCACCCACACATTTCGACCCTAATCCGGTATGTATTGAAAAAGCAAAATCGAGCACAGTAGCACCTTTGGGTAATTTATGCAAATCGCCGGTTGGAGTAAACACAAAAACTTCCTTATCGTAAAGGTTCAGTTTAAACTCATCCATGAAATCAATGGCATTCAACGCAGGATTTTCGAGTATCTCACGGATATTTTTGAGCCAGTCATCCATTCCCGATTCGCCCTTTATTCCCTTGTATTTCCAGTGTGCAGCCAAACCTTTTTCGGCCACTTCATTCATTCTGACTGTACGTATCTGCACTTCGACCCATTTTCCTTGTGGTCCTAAAACCGTAGTATGTAAACTTTCGTATCCGTTCGATTTAGGGATGGAGAGCCAGTCGCGTAACCGTTTGGGATTTGGCTGATACATATCGGCAACGATAGAATATGCTTGCCAGCAAGCTGCCTTTTCTTTTTCGGGCGACACATCGAAAATAATACGGATAGCAAACAGGTCGTAAATACTTTCGAATGGTGTATTTTGCTTTTTTATTTTATTATAAATGGAATGTATTGATTTAGTTCGTCCTTTTATTTCAAATTTATAGCCGGGTTCGCTTAGTTTTTCTTTCAGCGGTGCAATAAATTCATCAATATATTTATCGCGCTGACGTTTTGTTTCATTTAGTTTATGAGCAATTTCGCGATAAATCTCACGATTTGTATGTTTAAGCGACAAATCTTCAAGTTCGGTTTTAATGGCATAAAGACCCATGCGATGGGCTAAAGGAGCGTACAGGAAAGAACATTCACGGGCAATACTTTGCCGGTTTTGTTCCGGAATACAATCAAGTGTGCGCATGACCTGAAGCTGCTCTGCAATAATGATCAGTATGACCCGAATGTCTTCGGCGAAGGTGAGTAACAATTTCCTGAAATTTTCGGTTTCGAGGGAAGTGTTTCGCTGGTAAAGCTCTCTCACTCGTAAAATTCCCTGTATGATTGTTCCTGCCTGTGTTTTAAATTTTGAATCAACCTGTTCGATGGTCAATAACTTGCTTTCGACCAAATCGTGCAATAAAACACTGATAACCGCTGATTTGCCGAGACCTATTTCATTTAAAATAATTTCGACTACACTCAATTTGTCGGCAATAGATAGTCCTTTGTGATTTTGATTCATTATACTTCCGGTATAATACTTCAGAAGCAAATTTTTTAATTCTTTTCTTTCGCTGTAATTAAAAAGCTGAGGATATACCTGCAAAATCTTTCGGTACTGAGCTTGTAAACGAAGTTTGTCCATCAGAATTATATTTTATTATTTCCTTTTTTAAAATTAAAAAAAACCGTTTATGGTTAACCGGAGAAAAATTGTCAAATGAATAAAAATTTGTTACTATTTTGGTGATGCAAATATACAACACTAAATAAAAATAGGTAATAATTTGGAGCGCAAAATTTGTGAAATGCCATTTTTGAATGAAAAACCTGAAATAATTTTAAAAATAATCCATAATAATATGGAGTATTGAATTTTCTTTTCTAAATTTGCAGACTGAAAAAAACGTATGAATTTAATTTGGCAAAATTCGTAAAGTAAAAAAGCTTATAAAAAAGTTAAATATAAAAAAGAACATTTCGGTATGAAAACAATTATCAAAATCTTTCTGGGTATTTCCATTGTAGTACTTGGTTATATGTGCATACAAAGTATCATGACACCAATTAAATTTGATAAAGAGAAAGAATTTCGTGAAAAAGCGGTTATTCAACGATTGGTTGATATTCGCAAGGCACAATTAGAGTTTAAAGATCAGAAAGGTGGATTTACAACCAGTATAGACACGCTTATCGGTTTTCTGAAAACAGCAAAAAAGAAGGCTGTATTGAAAGAAGGTTCTTTGTCGGACAAACAATTAGAAGCCGGATTAACAGAAGCAAAAGCAGCTAAAATTGTTAAAAGCAAGAATATGAAAGAAATTATTGCTAACGGATTGGAAAATTTCCGCCGTGATACCGCATATATTTCGGTACTCGATGCTTTGTTTCCTGACCAATATACGCAAGAGACCATTGATAAACTTGCGATTATACCTTATTCGAATAACGAAAAATTTGAGTTAAAAGTAAATAACAGTTATCTCAACACATCTCAGATTCTCATTCCATTGTTCGATGCATCAGCTCATTATAAAACATATTTGCATGATTTAAATCATCAGGAACTACTGAATACTATCGACCTGAGAGTCAAATTAGAAAAATTCCCCGGATTAAAAGTGGGTTCGGTTGATGAGCCAAACAATTTTTCGGGAAACTGGGAATAAATATATTAGTGCATTTGTTAAACCATGAACCAGACAGTGCATAACACAAATAATTATAGTTTATCCATCCGGTTTTCGCCGGATGGATTTTCTTTATTTATTTACGATGAAAACAATATCAATATCTCAAAAAAGTCAATTTCGGCTAAAATAAACCAATTATCCGAAACCGAAATTATCGATCTACTTTCGAAAGAGCCCGAATTACAGCTGAATTATAAATCTGTCAGGTTAATTTGCGAAACAATTAGTTACACAGTAATTCCATCTGTTTTTTTCAAAAACGAAGAAATAGCCGACATGCTGAAATTTCAGCACCCCGAATTGCCCAAAAATGAAATAGTATTGTATAATTTTCTCGACGCATGGGATGCAGTCAATATATTTTCACTTCCTAAATCACTGTCTGTTGTTTTGCAACAACTGCTTCCCGAAATAACCATCGAACATCACCTGACAACATTTCTGACCGATTATATTGCCATGCAGAATGAAAAATGCCTGCATATATGGATTCGTTCCTCCGAAATGGATATAGTTGGTATTCAGAACAATCATCTTCAGTTAATAAACACCTACAATTACAGCACACCCGAAGATTTTATTTATTATACAATGAACGCGATTCAACAACTCGGATTTAATGCCGAAGACTGTAAAGTGTTATTGTATAATTCCGAAAAAGCCATTGAGTTGCACCAATTGTTGTCGAAATACGTGACGAAATGCGAAATTGTAAATGAGTTACTATAAATGAGAATAATCAGCGGCACCTATAAAGGAAGAAGAATTAACCCGCCGGGAAATCTGACTGCACGACCTACCACCGATTTTGCAAAAGAAGGTTTGTTTAATCTTTTGAATAACCGGATAGATTTTGAAGGAATTGATGTGCTCGATTTGTTCGCAGGTACGGGAGGCATAGGTATTGAGTTTGTTTCGCGTGGTTGTAATTCGGTAATCAGTATTGAGCAAAACGATCGTCAATGTACATTCATTCGGAAAATTTGCAATGAGTTGGATATTAAAAATTTATCGGTCTTCAAAACAGAGGCTTTAAAATATATGGCTTCTTGTCATGCTACATTCGATATGATTTTTGCCGACCCGCCTTATGAACTAAAACAATTACCTGAAATTCCCGATCTTGTATTTAAACATAATCTTCTAAAACCAGACGGGCTTTTTGCACTTGAACATTCGGCAAAAACCGATTTTAAAAACCATCCCAATTTCACCGACCATCGCAATTACGGAAATGTAAATTTCAGTTTTTTCGAAAATAAATAACCATTTACAAGGTGATTTTTTGCCATTCTCTGCCCTTTTGTCAGTTAATTTCACCACTTTCCTACTCTTTTTTTGATTAAAAACTGTCAAAATTCAACACTTTCAACTATTTTTTCGGTTGGCATACGCTTTGTAAAATTGTAAGCGTTATTCAGAAAAAAAATTATAAACTAATCATAAGAAAATTACTCAAAAATCATGGGAAAAATTATCGGAATTGACTTGGGAACCACAAACTCTTGTGTTTCTGTAATGGAAGGTAACGAACCAATCATTATTGCTAACAACGAAGGAAAACGCACGACTCCTTCGGTGATTGGTTTTGTGGATGGTGGTGAGCGCAAAGTAGGTGATCCTGCTAAACGTCAGGCTATTACAAATCCAACTAAAACTGTATTCTCTATCAAACGTTTTATGGGTGAAAGCTACGACCGTTTGACAAAAGAAATTGCCCGGGTACCTTTTAAAGTTGTAAAAGGCGACAACAATACAGCACGTGTTGATATTGATGGACGGTTATATTCACCTCAGGAAATTTCGGCTATTATTCTTCAAAAAATGAAAAAAACAGCCGAAGAATATCTCGGACAGGAAGTTACCGATGCTGTAATTACAGTACCCGCATACTTCAACGATGCTCAACGTCAGGCTACCAAAGAAGCCGGAGAGATTGCAGGACTGAACGTAAAACGTATCGTGAACGAACCTACCGCAGCAGCATTGGCTTATGGTTTGGACAAAACCAACCGGGACATGAAAATTGTGGTGTTTGACTGCGGTGGTGGCACGCATGACGTTTCGGTACTTGAACTTGGCGATGGCGTATTTGAAGTAAAATCGACCGATGGTGATACTCACTTGGGAGGCGATGATTTCGATCACCGCATTATCGACTGGTTGGTTGCAGAATTTAAAAGCGAAAACAGCAACATTGACCTTAGCAAAGACCCAATGGCTTTACAACGGTTAAAAGAAGCTGCTGAGAAAGCAAAAATTGAACTTTCGAATACAACATCTTCAGAAATCAACTTACCTTATATTATGCCTGTCGATGGCATTCCACGTCACCTTGTACGTACATTGACACGTGCAAAATTTGAACAGTTGATCGATGATTTAATTCAAAAAACCATCGAACCATGTCGTACTGCTCTGAAAAGTGCTGGTTTGACAATAGGCGATATCGACGAAATAATCTTAGTAGGTGGTTCAACCCGTATTCCTGCTATTCAAACAGCCGTTGAAAAATTCTTTGGCAAAGCACCTTCAAAAGGTGTAAACCCCGATGAGGTAGTTGCTTTAGGTGCTGCTATTCAGGGTGGTGTATTGACGGGAGAAGTAAAAGATGTGTTGTTGCTCGATGTAACTCCGCTTTCGTTAGGTATCGAAACTATGGGTGGTGTGATGACTAAGTTGATTGAATCCAATACAACTATTCCGACAAAAAAATCGGAAACTTTTACCACAGCCGCCGACAATCAGCCTTCTGTTGAAATTCACGTACTGCAGGGCGAACGTCCTACGGCTGTTCACAATAAATCGTTAGGTCGTTTCCACTTGGATGGCATTATGCCTTCGCGCCGCGGCGAACCGCAGATTGAAGTAACTTTTGATATTGATGCGAACGGCATTTTACACGTTTCGGCTAAAGATAAAGCTACGAGTAAACAACAAAGTATCCGCATCGAAGCCTCTTCGGGCTTGAGCGATGCCGAAATTAAACGTATGAAAGACGAAGCTGCCGCCAATGCTGAAAGCGATGCTAAGGAAAAAGAAAAAATCGATAAATTGAACCATGCCGACAGTTTGATTTTCCAAACCGAAAAACAACTGACTGAAATTGGCGATAAAATTCCCGCTGATAAAAAGGGTCCTATCGAAGCAGCTTTGGCAAAACTGAAAGAAGCTCACAAAGCGCAGGACATTGCCGGAATTGATGCTGCAACTAAAGAAGTAAACGATGCTTTCCATGCTGCAAGTCAGGAAATGTATAATGCGCAGAATGCACAGGGTGAACAACAAGC
>JAURYY010000352.1 GCA_030653695.1 Paludibacter sp.
AAAATTAATTGGCATTTAAACAGTAGCATTTATCAATATGAAGAACCTTTGAAACAGTCAATTGGCGACAAAAAAGGTGATTTTATTGAAAAGTACACATTGATAAAGTCATTCAAGCTATCGAAGGAAAATGGAAAGCCAAAAACAGAAACGGAACTTAACAAAGAAATTGAGGGATTTGAAAAGACCATCAAACAATTAGAAAATGTATTAACACTTGATATACAAAAAATTGGAAATCATATTTATTCACCGTTACTTATTGACAACAAATACGTATTAGAGCAAGATTTGAAGTTGACCCCTGACAAATTAAATGATGGAGAAAAGAAATTCGTAAAAGATTTTGCAGAATATATGACACAAAACAGTCTTAAGTTCAACGGTTTTGATGTGTTCTTGATGCGTAATGTTGAATCGTTGAAATCCATAGGTATTTATCTAAATGATGATTCAGAAGTTTTCTATCCCGACTTTATTATGTGGCTTATTTCTAAGGATAAAGTGTATATCAACTTTATTGACCCCAAAGGGCAAATGGGAACAAAAGATTTGAATACTGATGATTACAAAGAAAAAATAACCATTGCTGATAAAGTCAATAATCCTACTCTACCGTTCATTGAGAAAGAATTAAAAAGGATTCACAAGAAAGAGTTTCTACTAAATTCATTTATTTTACTTCGTGATTCATCATTGCTTGGAAGTAGAATGCCAGATGTATGGAAAAAAGACAATATGATTTCCAAAAACATATTCCGACTTGATTGGCACAGGGAAAATGAGAAAGGGAGTCCTACAACACAAACAGATTGGGTTGAAGGAAAATCTTATTTGGATTGGTTGATGGAGAAAACCTTGAATTAATCTATACGAAAGTTTTGACTTATTGTGTTTTGAGTTCTGAAACTTATATTTGTTCATATTCACAATTTAATGTAGATTTGTTGCGGCAAACAAAACTTCAAACACACATTCTAACCTTCTATGAATCAATCTTTATTCCCCGAAAATGAACTGTTTGGTTTTACCAAGCCCTCATTGGTTTTGTATGTGGAAGACAGTTACAACCCTGAACTAAACGACTTTATTCAGTCCAATTTCAAACAAATTGTTGAATATTATACGGCAAAAGAAATAGACTTTTGCTACTTGCCTTATTTGTTGCAAAACGAAAACTATCAAGCGGTTGTAAGTTATAATCGTCCGTATTTACACCATGTCAATGATGGTAATTCAATAGCCGAGATTTACCGGAAAATTAAACGTAAACTGGCTGAACCATTAGAAGGTGCAGGGTTGATTTGGGTTTATGACATAGACATAGACAAAGATTCAGAAGTTGCTTATGGATATCAACTTGATGCAGATAAATCACTGATTGATGAATTTAATAGATTTGCAGATGCTATAAATGTAACCCAACAGGAAGATAAACAAAAACATACTCCGGCATGGAAACGCAGATTACCTAAAGATTCAACTGAGAATGAACCTCCGTTTCTCGCTTTCGATTCGCAGGTTGAGGAAAGTTCAACGCCATACAGAAGCGATGTACAGTTTATGATTGTAAGGGAAAAGGATGCCGATTCCGAATTTGACTTCGAAGCATACCGCTTAGCTGATGAAATTCGTACCCGAATTCAACTTTTAAAAGAATCCGGTTCGTTATGTCTTATTGGTGATATATTGGAAGAAATACAAGGGGCAACTAAAAAGCTCAGTAATATTTTTATTACCAACGATTATCGCATTTTTCTGAAAGATTACGGCATGAAAGAAGTAGTAATGCCACCCTTGCCAAAAAGTCTATTTATTCTTTTCCTGAGACACCCTGAAGGTATTCTGTTTAAGCAGTTATCCAATTATCACGACGAATTACTTTCAATTTATCGAAATATTACTGTGCGTGAAAATATCGACCAGGCGATTGAAAGTATCAAAGCCATGACAGATCCATTAAACAACTCCATAAACGAAAAATGTTCCCGGGTTCGAGCCGCTTTTTTAGAAATAATTGCAGACGATTTGGCTCAAAACTATTATGTTACCGGCAAGCGTGGCGAACCAAAGAAAATCATTTTAGACCGCACATTGGTAGAATTTCAAAAATAAATCCATTCATTCCGCTGTCTTGCTCCCCTCTCACTTGGGAGAGGGGCTGGGGGTGAGGTCTTTGCAAGCCTTGTAAAAGTCCGAAGTGCATTTAAATACAACCTATTTTTGTGTCATTATTCATTTTAAAACACAACATTATGGAAACAAGGTATTTAAAAATCATTTTTGTCATTGACGAAAGCGGCTCTATGCAAGGCAGCAACTCCGATGTGATTGGCGGCTTCAACAGTTTTGTTGAACGACAGAAAACCGAAAACCCCGGAAAAATTACCGTTTCACTCTACAAGTTCAACAACTTGGTAACTCAGGTGATTAACAATAAGCCGGCAGCGAAAGTACGAAATCTCACCAATGAAGATTATACGCCAAGTGGCTTCACCGCTTTGTACGATGCCATAGGTCAGGCAATCCACGAAACGGACAAACAACTTACCGCCCAGCCCGAAAAAGAAAGACCGGATAAGGTTATGGTGGTTATTATTACTGACGGTCAGGAGAATGCTTCAAAAGAATTTTCTGCCACAGCCATTAAATCGTCTATTTCAACCCATGAAGAATTGCTGCATTGGAGTTTTATTTTTCTGGGTAGTGGGTTGGATAACTTTCAGGATGCAGAAGCAATGGGCATTAAATACAGAGCCAATGCGCCCCAATGGAAACTAAGAAAGAATATCGACCACATTGCGGATAGTGCTGTAATGTATTGTATTAAAGGAGAGAAAGACGAAAAAGAAATAATTGAAAATTTATTATCAGAGTTGAATAGCGATAAACTATAACCATTATGGCAACAATAACGATCAGTCACGAAGAGTTGTTCAAATTATTGAACATGATGAAGCCTTTTGTAAAAACTTATACCAAGAAAAAGGCAATGGGAATTATGCTCGAAGTTTCAATTGAAAAGGGAGTATTGTTCATGTCGATTCCGAATTGTACTATGAATGCCAACTGCGAAACAACCGGAACAGGAAAATTTAGTATGCAATACCTATATTTTTATGATATAATTAAAACTACAAAATCAAAACCGATTACTATTGAAATTGTGGAAAGTAAAATCATAATCGGTCAAACAAGTTTCAGAGTTCTAACTTAAATCAATACATAAAATGGAAAAACAAACGAAACCGGATTGGATAATGGACAGCCAATGGAAGGCAGTCCCATCAGTAACTTGGTGGGAGGACAGCCAGAAGCGGAAGGAATCGCTCGCACAACAGAAGCCCTCAACGGTGCAGGAAGCACAAGAACAGTTTTCACGCCTGAAGAACGAGAAGAACTGGAAGCAAGGGGAATAAACCCCGATTGGGATTAAACAGCGTTTCAAAATTAAATAGAGAAAACACAATGGAAAAACAAACGAAGCCGGAATGGATAACAGTCGAACAATGGGGAGCAAATCCCAACATTTATCATTGGGAGCAAACACGGGAAGCGATGCAGTCGCTAAAACAATTGCAGAATCGATCTACGCCAACAAGAGAACAAGTAATTCATCAACAGCGACAGGCTCTGATAAACGCTGGATTAAACACCAAGGACTTCGACAGCTTGCACAGATAGCCGTAGAAAATGGTGCTTGGATTGATAAGGTTTCAGTTCTGACAAATGGTGATAGCATAAATAACGGAACTGAAAACACCGTTTACCTATCCAAAGATGGCATAAACGTAATCAAGGCAAATAACTTTTTCTTCTTAAACGAAAACGATGCTGAATTCAAACATACGAGAGATTTAAAATACTTTTTTGACAGAATCATAGCTCACAATTTATTATTCCCCGAAATTTCGTATAAAATAATTGGTTTTACAAAAGATAGTGGCGGTCAGATTTGTGTAGTATTACAACAGCCATACATTCCAAATTATGAATATGCAGCTCGGGAAAAGATTGATTCCGAATTAGAGAAAATGGGATTTATCAAAACCGTTTTAGGAGAAGGAATTAATAATGGATTAAATGGATATACCAACGGTATATACGAACTTACAGATGCCAAACCACTCAATGTTTTAAAAGATGAAAATGGTAAACTGCATTTTGTCGATTTGGATATAAGTCTTTCTCTAAAATTTTAAATACATTAAAAGCGATCAGGCAAGCCTGAAAGTCAATTACGTGCAGCTCCGCAGGGCTAAATCTTATCTTTTTACCAAAACTACAAATAAGAAATTTCTTAAACTTCTTTACAAATTATCTCGTCTTCAATAATTGCTCTAATTCATTATCTAAACTTCTAATTTTTTCAATCACCGGGTCGATGCTTTGATTTGTTTCCATTTTATAAATAACTACTGCTAACTGAAAAGTAACTAACGAACGAATTTCTTCTGCAGAAAAATTGAGATATTACTTTTGATAATCGTCGATATATCTATTAACCTGCTTTTCGGCATTTCGATAAATTTCTTCATCCTCACGGTCAATATTCATAGGAAAACGAAAACCGCCTATAACGGTATGAATTCTTAATTTGTTTTCTTCGTTTGAGCTCATGGTTTTAAAATTGATTGTATTCAGCCTACAAAGAAAAAGCCTCAGTGTGCAAATATTTTGCACACTGAGGCTTTTTCTTTGCCGAAGATAAGAAGTCATTTCTCAACTTTAGCACGTATAGAACTCACTAAAAATCTGACTTCTTGTTGAATCAAGAAAAATGTTTACATTTGTCAAAATAAAATCTGTGCATAGAGAAATATATTAAATTCAATAGTTTGGAGAATAACAACTAATTTTTAGAACCCCCCAAATGTAAAAATTAAAAATTATGAATATAGAAGATTTAATTAAAAAAAGTTTGCAAGAGTTGCAAGTAATTGGTTCCGAGGCTACAAAAACTCAAAGTAATCAAAAAAGTAAATTAATTTTTCCAAAATATCAATGTGGGAAACATCAAAATGAAAAACGAGTGAGTGAACAAGAAGCGAGATTATTGTTCATTAGGGAATTGGAATTAAAAAATCATATGAATATATTTTATTCTATTGAAACGCCAACCAAAAAATCATATAAATTTAGTAGTAAAGAAGAAAAAGACTCTTATCCTGATATCGTTTCTGTTGAAAAAGGCGGACAATCAGCAAGTTTTGACTTAACAATTTACAATGACCAATTACAGAGAATACATTTTATAGAGTTTAAAAATGGGAATGTTGATACAATAAAAAAAGATTTCCTTAAATTATTGTGTGATGAAGATAACAAAGAAAATTATTTTGTTAATATCATAGAAAGAGAAGATTTAAAAAATAGAAATACTTTAGCAAGTATTGAAAGGAAGTATTGTGATGCAGTTAATTACATTATTGAAAAATCCAAAAATAACACTGATTGTAAAATTAATTCGACACTCAAAATTATTCTATTCAATATAAATGATGGTGACTTTAGAAGATACAGAAATATAAATGCGCAAAATACTAATATTGAAGTAGAAGAACATGGAAATCTAAAGAGTAATAAACTATGAACTTTAAAATCCATAGAGGCACAAAAGAAATCGGCGGTTCGTGTGTGGAGGTCTGGACCGAAAACACACGAATACTGCTTGACTTCGGCATGCCCTTAGTCGATAGGGATGGAAGTGAATTTGACTTTAGCAAATTCAAGAACCTAACAACCCCTGAATTAATTGAACACGGAGTGTTGCCGGACATTAATGGGCTTTATAACGATACCGACAAATTGATTGATGGTGTTATCATTTCTCACGCACATCAAGACCATTACGGATTGCTTAATTACATTCATAAGGATGTTAAACATTATTTAGGTGAGGCTACTTATAAATTAATTGAACTAAACAATTTGTTTACACCCCAAGAAATACACATTGAGAATATTAACTATTTTGAAAAAGAAAAAACGTTTCAAATTGGTGACATTTCAATCACGCCTTATTGGGCTGACCATTCCGCTTTTGATGCGTATTCATTTTTAGTGGAAGCTGATGGTAAAAGTCTATTTTATTCTGGCGATTTCAGAAGCCATGGAAGGAAAGGAAACGTTTTTAAATGGTTTACGCATAATGCACCTCAACATGTGGATTATTTGCTACTGGAAGGCACAACCATTGGCAGAGAAAGCAAACCATTTAAGAAAGAAGAAGAAATTGAGAATGACTTTGTAAAGGTTTTTCAAGAGCAAAATAAAATCAATTTAATTTATACATCCGGACAAAATATAGATAGAATTGTCTCAATTTTTAGAGCTTGCATAAAAACCAATAAAATTTTAGTTGTAGATGTGTATATAGCAACTGTTCTGAAAACATTATCTGATTTTGCCAAAATTCCTTATCCGTCAAAAGAGTTTGAAAATTTGAAAGTAATGTTTCCATATTACACAAGCAGAAGATTAAAAAACGAAGGTAATAAGACTATTTTATATCAATTCAAAGATTATAAAATCACCAAAGAAGAAATAGGCAATCAAGCTGAAAAAATAGTAATGCTTGTAAGACCTTCGATGCAAAAGGATCTGGAAAAGATTACAGGTATTGATGGAGGAAATCTTATATATTCAATGTGGGAAGGATATTTGCAAAAATCAGACACACAGAAATTCCTTGGCTATTTGACAAATCGCAATTTCACGATACATAAAATTCATACAAGCGGACACGCAGACACTGAAACATTAAAACGAATGGTTGAAGCAATAAAACCAAAAAATATTGTTCCAATTCATACTTTTAGTAAAAGTGAATATTCCGGGATTTTCTCAACACCAATAGTCGATATAAACGATGGAGAAACAATTTCTATCAACTAACAAAAATTACAAATATGCCATTAAAAATTCTTTACATTCACGGCTTTGGCAGCACGGGCAACAGTCAAACAGTACAAGGTTTAAGAAAAATAATGGGGGAGGATGTTGAGATACTGGCACCTCAGTTTTCGAATGATTTAAGCACTGTAGCACATATAGAAAAAAATATTGCAGAAGCAAAAGCGTATGCGTCTGAATTTAAACCCAGAATTGTTATTGGTTCTTCGTTTGGTGGTTTTATTGCTACGTTTGTAACCGGATATCTACGCATTCTGATAAATCCATGTCTTCGTCCATCGGAGCGGTTAAGCTCTCTTGCGCCAACAATGAGTTCTGAAGAGAGAATTAAGTTACAAGCCCTTGAAACTTCACAGGATATTAATTGGATTGAGAAAATTGTCGTGTATGGTTTGTTTGGTTTACGCGACGAATTGTTTTCTTATCTGTCTCTTTTCAAACAACTATACAACGAAAAGAAAGCTTACTCAATGCCTTGCGGACATCGCATTGATTTGGAAAATACTGAAGAATACCTCGTTCCGCTTATCCGGGATATTAAGCAGACATTTGACGATGATTCTCCGATTGAATGTTATGATGAAGATTTTTTTAACTCGAAAATGTCGTAATTTTGAGCTGGTTTTTAATGGATGTTTATGATAAAGGGATTAAATAAAACTTTTAAGATGACAAAACAAGATTTAGCACAACAAGAACTTGAAAGACGCTTTGCTGTCGAATATGATGGCATTGGAGATTTTCATTTAGGGTTAGCAGTGGTGGATTTAGATGGTAAATTTGGTGTTATCAATAAGAAAGGAAAAATTGTAATTCCACTGATTTATGGTTACATTTCCGACTTTGTTGATAATCTGGCTGTCGCATATATCGACGACAAAGGTGGTTTTATCAACACCGAAGGCAAACAAATAGGACCAATGATTTACGACGATATATGTGGTGAATTTGTTAACGGTTTTGTAAAAGTGAGTATTAATGGGAAATTCGGATTTGTCAATAAATTGGGCGAACTTGTAGTTCAGGTTATTTATGACAGTGCGGAAGATTTTACAAAAGTCGGCATGGCAAAAGTGTGCATTAATGGTAAATATGGATTTGTCAATAATATTGGCGAACTAATAATTCAATGTGTTTATGACATTGTAAAAAATTTTATAGATGGTGACCAATTAATAGTTTGTCAAGGCAAGAAGTGGGGAATTATTAACAAGAATGGAGACGCGGTAATTGATATAAAATACGATAAAATCTTTGATTTCAACAAAGATTATATCTTTGTTGAAATCAAGGGAGCAGTGGAAAGAATTGATTATTCAGGAAAATTTTTAAGCCATAAAGAATTAGAAGATATTCATAATAGAAAATCTAAATAGCTACCGCCGAATTAAGTTTATGTCTCGGTGAAAGGTTAGGGTAATAAAATATGTCTATTACCACTGCTTTTGGATATTTTATCACAAATATTGGGAGCTCCAAAATAATATACTCCCCAAGCAACCTCACTTACACTCTTATTGATTTTTGTATAATTATTGTTTATCCACTCCTGTTTACAGTTGCTTATCAATAGCAAAGGTTTGTTACAGAGTGTGTAATCATTAATATTGTCTAAATTCCGTAACTTGTGAGGCAGAAGATTTAATTGTTTTTTTAAATTGAAAAGTGATTTGTAGTAACTTAATATAATCTCATTTTCATTTTCTGCAAACTCTTTATATTTCGTTAATTGATTAATAATGCTGCCATTAAAAAGTTCTTTGTTTGAAGGTAGTTTTAACTCAACAAAGATGATTTCCTTGACATTTGTATCAACCCATACCATATCAATCCGTTTATTTTCTAAATCAATGAATTGAAATTCGGAATCAAGAAAGCAGCTATCTTTCTGAAGTATAAATCTTGCTTGATTTCCTTTTTCTGAAGAATTTGGATAGTATTTTCTTATGTTGCTTTTTATATGTTCTAAAGACTTTTCATCAATAAAATTAGTGTCAATTAATTGAATATTTTTACTCTCTGTATTTTTGATATACTCTGTTGGAATTGGGAGTAAGTATTTTGTATGGGTTTTCCATATAAATCTGCCAGAATTATCAATACTCAATCCTCCAATAATACAACCTCCATTGTAATATACGTCAATAGTAGAGTCTTTTCGTATTTCATAATAAATTTCTTTATCATTATTTATAATTTGCCACCATTGAGGAGTTTCAGTTATAAGTTTTTGGAAAAGTTTATCGTTTACAGTTAAAGCCTTTAAATTAGTTTTGGACATTTTAATGGAATTTTTTTTATTAATTTTCTGTTCTTTTAACATAGAATCCATGTCGTCATAAATGAAATCAGCTATAAGTTTCCATTCACATTGGATTGTATCGTTGTATTTTAGCTCCAATAAGCCCCATTTGTTGTCTTTATTTAAACAAACATATGATAGACCACTACTGGTATTCAACGGAACGACTTCAATAAAATCGAAGTCAAAGACCTTTTTGTTATAATCTGCTTTACCCATACCATGAACCTCTGAGATGGCAAATATATCCCAATTGTTTGATTTGTTGGGTAATGCAATCATTGCTGTTATACTTGCATCGATACAATGAATTAGTTTTTGCATTTGAGTTTTTGATTAAGTGATTTTAATAAGTTAACACGTTGCAAATCTACAAATAATATTCTGATAATTTGTGAATTATACTTGCCAATTTATCACGTACTGCTTGAGGGGATACAACTTCAAGATATTCCCGCTTTCGTAGAATTTCCTGATAAAAATCTTCAGTAGGAGAAAGCCAATAACTGAAAACAGTATAATCTTTGGTTGATTCAACTACTTGTTGCGAATGGTGTAACGGTAAAGCCAGTAAATATTGTGTTGTTTCAGCATAAGCTTTGATGTTGATTTTGCAGGGTTTCTCCGAATCGGTTTTCATTATTCCAATTGAAGCATTCAGAAATTCGGCAGCAACAAAATCAACTGGAAAAACAAACTTTTCAGTTGTTGCGGTCAGTTTTTTAATTCTGTCAAGTGCATACACTTTTACCTTATTTTCTGTTTCGGTTCTTCCATATACATACCAGCGTCGGTTGAATAGTTTTACAAAATAAGGATAGAATTCAATTTCAAGTGGCGTTGGACTCCAAAATGGATGATAGGTCATTATCAAGATTTTGTTTTCTCTAATTGCCTTTATTATCTCGGCTAAAAATGATTGAGCCGATGGCACTTCATCAAGTATGATTCTGTCCTTAATATCTTTACTTTCCTGAATGATATTACTAATTGAAAAGCTGTTTAAAAGCCATTTAATCAGTTCGTTTTTGCCAAACTCTTCAATATCTTCAATGTAATACTCATTGGTGATGGGATTACACCCAATATTTATATCAAAAATTTCTTCAATAGCAATTCTATGATTGTGAAAAGTTCTGCGGGTCAACGGTTTTCCGTTTGACAAACTACTTTGCAACCACTTAGAATTAATCTCTTTTAGTGATATATTTTCGGCACTATAAATAGTATCAGCAAGCCAGATATATTTATTTAAAATGTTTTGAGCCATAAGGTGATTGATTTTGTGTTCAAAGAAAATACATTGGTATGCAAAATTGTTGCACAAGGTAGGAATAATATAATTACCTGTCAAAAAAAAGACATAATTCAGAATAAAAAGCAGTCAGGCTTCGCCTGTAAGTATATTACGGACAACTCCACAGGGCAAATACCGGGCATGCTATTGTTCATAAAGATAAGGTAGTTGAAATTTAATTATACCCCAGTTTTCGTCCGTTTTTACTCCTCAGTCGCTCTGCTTCGCAGTATTCAATTACATCGTCAATGCTTACCCGATTTCCACTAATAACCTCATTTATAATTGTTTTTCGGGCGATATTATCTATTTCGCCACCCGTAAACTGAAAGCGTGAAGCAAGCGTTGCGGCATTTTCATCATCCAGCCAGTTGAGTTTGCTTTTCCATATATGCTTTTTGGCTTCTAACGTTGGCATTTCAAACTTTAACTTGAAAAGGAAACGGCGTTCAAAGGCAGTATCTAAGTTATCTACTAAGTTGGTGGTAGCTATTATTATACCTTCGTTTTTCTCCATTTGCTCCAGAATAATGTTCTGAATGGCATTTTCGGTTTGTGCAACGTTGGAAGCATTGTTGTCCTTACGTTTGCCAAGAACAGCATCGGCTTCATTGAAAAGTAAAATGGGTTTATCCTTGTTTTTTCTGCAAAGGCGGGCATAGTCATTAAACACAGCTTTGATGCGTTTTTCGCTTTCGCCAAACCACATGGATTTGGTCTGGCTAATGTCCACGTACAACACATCCCTTCCGGTGGATTTGGCTATTTGATAAACCGATTCGGTTTTACCTGTGCCCGGTGCTCCGTAAAATACAGCTGCAACGCCCTTAGGCATTGCCATTTCCTGCAAGCGGCTTTGCATGGCTGAGAATTTTTCATGCGTCAGGCTGGTTTGGAAAAATTCAATTTGCTTTTGGAGTTTTTCTTCAAAGTAGAGCTCTTTGATGGCAATAGAATCCGCCGGAATCAAATCCTTCAGCGTCTGTTTTTTGATAAATAGTTCAGCATCTTGTCCCAACATTAACTCAATTGCTTCGGTACTAGGTACCAGTCCAACATCACTAATAAATGAACCACTGACAACGGTAATTAAATTCTTTTCGATCAACTTACTCGTATTTTCGGTAATTTCCCTTATTTTTTTGACTTTCATACTCTGCGAGTCATATATATCGCGCATAGTTCTTTCCAATGATGTATCACCTCTCCCCCGAACCATATCGTCGAACATTTCATAAAACAGTATGCGGTCGTAAATTGAAATACCCATATCTATAGGGTTTTTAATTACTTCCAGCTGGGAATTATGAATTTCGAGAAGTTTGGTTTCTTCAATTAAATGATCGGTGGTAATATCTTTTTTCGACCTCTCCTCAATCAAATCCGACACTTCTTTGCAAAAATCGTAAATATCCATCGTATCATTTTTTAATTCATCTGCCAACGATATATTATGATAAATGGCATCGGAAACATAATCATAAAGCCTCATAAATCTAAAACAAGGTATTGCTTTACCTTTGCGCTTCTCATATTCAGTCTTTATCAGTTTTTTATTGATTAAGGTAACTAAATCCTGACGGTATTTTACTAATTTTGAAGATTGCATATCCAGTTCACGCATAATATCACTCAAATCACACGATAAACCCATGTATTGCTGAATATAAATAATGGAAAAAAACCATGCTTGTTCCTCTGAAACATCCAGATAATTTGCCAGATTAAGACTATCAGCTTTAATTTTTTCAGTGGTTTCAGGATTGAGTTGCGATTGATCCAGTGCAGTACAAATTTTCTGAATCGTTTCTAAAATACTAAAATTGATCTTAGGAGTTTGTTCCATATTTTTATAATTTAGTAGTGAATTTAATTATAAATCTAATACGTTTGGTGATTTAATAAAGGCGTAAATGAGTGTGGTCATTATGGAATGAATATAATGGCAAAAATTAAATGTTTTGGTACATCAAAGAACGTTTTTTTTCAAATTATTTGGCACAAAAATTCTGATCATTGTTGGTAATCAATGTTATATGAAATTTATCAAGAAAGAATTATGCAAAGATAAAAATGGAACTAATAATGGAAAACTATTATTTTTGGAAGAATATTATTATTGTTTTTTTAGAATAATTAATGAAGTTTTATAGCATGGATAAATTATAAGAAGTTTTTAATTGGAAACAAATGCAGCATGTAGTATTTTTATTTGTTTGTTCAATATCCTCAATAATACTATATCTCAACAACGGTCAGGCTTCGCCTGTACGTTTATAACGGGCAGCTCAGCAGGACAAATCCCCAGCCGCCAAAAATCCCCACCATTCGTACCTCATGGCTTGCACGGTCTTTTTGTTGTCTTCCGCACAATCCACGCTTCGTTGTTTTTTTCTGTCACACTTTTTGCAATCCACCCTTCTTTCACAGTGATGTTCGACCAAATAAATCTATCAAAGACAGATATACATAAGCCAAACGAGGGAATATCTGAAATTAAGAAGGCGATAGCACTTTGCCAGACAGCCCTAAACTCGTTCAGTCAGGAGGAGAAGGACTTACTCAAACGGATAATGAACATGCAGAAGAAAAAGTAAACTTGATTTAATTTGACCGCTGCAATTCAATTCGTCAAATAATATTATAAACCATTCAGATAGATTTTTGAATGGTTTTATTGTGGGAGAAAGTCAGGTAATTTGTTCATATTAATTAGAAGTTGAGCAATTGTTGTGCAAAATCACAAAAACAAAAACGCTAAATACCTTATTTAAAGATATTTAGCATTTTACCTTGCGGTACGGACGGGACTCGAACCCGCGACCTCCGCCGTGACAGGGCGGCATTCTAACCAACTGAACTACCGAACCAAGGTATTTATGTTCTGCATTGTTTTCTAATGCGGTGCAAAGATAAGTCAAAAATTTGTTTCTGCAATAGCTTTTAAAAAATATTTTTTCTGAAATACTTGATTTCAATACCTGATATTTTTTTCGTCAAGTTTTTTTTTAAAGCAAAAGTCAATAATAAAATGGTCATTTTATGTCTGTTTGATTTTATTTTTAGAATTAATTTTAATAATGTTATCTTTGCGGTTTGATTAATTAAAAATTGATAGTGAATGAAAGCGAATGATAACACTGCAGTTCTGCTGTTACACTGCCCCGACAAGCCAGGGATTTTGGCTGCAGTTACCGAATTTATTAATCTGCACAAAGGAAATATACTTTACTTAGACCAGTATGTAAACCGCGAGGAAAAGGTTTTTTTTATGCGTATTAAATGGGATTTGACAGATTTTCTGATACCCAAGGATAAAGTTGAGGAGTATTTTCAGACACTGCTTGGCAATCGCTACCACATGAATTTCAGGTTGTATTTTTCGGACACAAAACCGCGCATGGCAATTTTCGTATCCAAAATGTCACATTGTCTTTATGACCTTTTAGCCCGATTTGCAGCCGACGAATGGTATGTAGATATTCCGGTAATTATCAGCAATCATCCCGACATGGAATCTGTTGCACAACGTTTCGGTATAGAATACCATTGTTTCCCGATAACCAAAGAAAATAAGGCGGAACAGGAAGCAAAGCAATTAGCATTACTATCAAAACACAAAGTTACTTTTTGCGTATTGGCTCGCTATATGCAAATTCTATCTTCGGAGTTTATCGAAAAATACCCCAACCGCATTATCAATATTCATCACTCATTTTTACCTGCATTTGCCGGAGCAAAACCCTATCATGCCGCTCACGAACGAGGCGTAAAAATTATTGGAGCTACCAGTCATTATGTTACTACCGATTTGGATGCTGGACCGATTATAGAGCAGGATGTAACCCGTATTTCGCATAAAGATGCTGTAGAAGATTTAGTGAAAAAAGGACGTGATCTCGAAAAAATAGTATTATCGCGAGCCGTCGAAAAACACATTGAACGTAAAACGTTGACCTATAAAAACAGAACTATAGTTTTTCAATAATTAGAATTAACCTTAAAAAATATATGATAAATTGTTTCCGGCGGGAAAAAACGTATCCTTTATTCAACGGATCATTTATTATTGGTCGTTCAATTTAGCTACACGCTATCAACTCGATGGTTTAAGTCCTTGGTTTAAAAAATTTAAACTTAAAATTGCCGACAAATTGATTTACTCGAAATGGCGCGCCAAAATTGGCGGAAACTTTGACATTGTTGTTTCGGGAGGTTCTGCAATACAATCGCATACTGCATCGTTTTTCTCAGCCATCGGAGTGCCTGTTTTCGAGGGTTACGGACTGAGCGAAACCTCGCCGGTAATTGCAGTAAGTCAGCATGGTACCCATGGACGAAAATTCGGAACAGTAGGTTTACCGCTTCGTGGCGTAGAAGTTAAATTAGCCGAACGCGATGAAATAATCTATCGGGGACACGATGTAATGCTTGGTTATTACAAAGATCCTGAACTTACGGCACAAGTTATTGATGCAGATGGTTGGTTGCACACGGGTGATACCGGCAAATTTACCCCCGAAGGACAACTGATTATAACCGGTCGTCTGAAAAGTATTTTCAAAACATCGTTTGGCAAATATGTAAATCCGCAGGCTCTTGAATCTAAATTTACTGAATCGCCGCTGATTGAAAATATGATTGTGGTAGGCGAAAACAAAAAATTTGCCGCGGCATTAATTTCACCCGATTTTTTGTATTTGAAGTCGTGGTGTGCGAAACATAAAATTCAGTTTACAACCAACACCGAAATGACAGAACACCCTGAAGTGATAAAACGATATCAGAAAGAAATAAAAAAATACAATGAGTTTTTTGGTGATTCCGAACAGATAAAACGGTATCAACTGGTTACTGATGAGTGGACTCAGCCAGGCGGTTTCCTCGCGCCTACGCTCAAAATAAAACGCAATGTAATCGAAGCTCATTACGCCGTTTGAATTGAGAAGTTGTTTTCGTAAAAAATTAGTGTTAAACTTTTTGTGTTAAAAAATAAACAGCAGCTTGACATGGAGTTAACCTGCTGTTTGTTTTTCAAACAAAACCCCGATTTTAAAAATTGTAGTTTGCAAATTTCCTTGTATTTTTGCACGGTGAAAAAAAGATACTTTTTATACTTGTCCTACAAAGGAACTGCATACCACGGATGGCAAATGCAGCCCAATGGTATTTCGGTACAAGAGACACTTATTAATGCTTTGTCAACCATACTGCGCTCGGATATTGACATTATCGGTGCAGGTCGCACCGACACGGGAGTTCATGCCAAATTGATGGTTGCCCATTTCGATTTTGATGGAGAACTTCCTGAATTCAATCGTTTTATTTCCAAACTGAACAGTATTCTGCCGCACGATATTACCATATCAAAAATTGTAACAGTAAAACCCGATGCTCATGCCCGTTTCGATGCAGTTTCGAGAAAATACGAATATCATGTAATTACTCATAAAAACGTTTTTAAAACCGAATTTGCAGCCCATTTTTCCGAAAATCTTAATTTCGAATTAATGAATCAGGCAGCCGCTACCTTAATGGAGTATTGCGATTTTACAAGTTTTAGCAAATTACACACCGATGTGAAAACCAACAATTGTGTTGTTACTCAAGCCGAATGGACTAAAAATAACGGAGAATGGCTTTTCACCATCGAAGCCGACCGTTTTCTTCGTAACATGGTTCGGGCTATTGTTGGCACCTTGCTCGAAGTAGGAAAGGGAAAAATGACAATAGAAGAATTCAGACGGGTAATTGAAGCTAAAAACCGGTGCAAAGCCGGCACATCAGTCCCTGCAAAAGGCTTGTTTTTAGTCGATATTCAATATCCGAATGAAATATTTATTCATTAAGTTCAACAAAACTCCTAACTTTCCTGTCTTAATTAATATATTGTCAATTATTCATTATCAATTATTCATTATTTTATGTGGTTGATTTTAGGGTTTATCTCCGCTTTGTTGTTGGGTTCGTACGAAGTCAGTAAAAAAGTTTCATTGCAAAACAATGCGGTTATCCCTGTTATGTTGAGTTCTATTCTCATTTCTTGTTTAATACTTACCCCCGTTTTTCTTTTATCGCGTTTAAATCCGACCTATTTAGGTGAGGCTTTTACTGTTCCTTTCGTCGATTTCAGAACACATTTAAAGTTGATACTTAAAGCTGTTATCGTTCTGTCATCGTGGCTATTTGCTTATTTTGCTATCAAACATTTGCCCATTACATTAGCTTCGCCCATAAAAGCTACTCAACCGATTTGGGTGGTCATTGGTGGAGTTTTGCTTTTTGGCGAAAAATTGAATGGTTATCAGATTGCCGGCGTGGTGGTTACACTCATCTCTTTTTTCCTGCTTTCATTTACCGGGAAAAAGGAAGGTTTTTCAATAAAAAACAATAAATGGATGTGGTTTATTATTTTGGCAACAATTACCGGTGCCGTGAGTGCTTTGTATGACAAGTATTTGTTACGTCAGTTCAATCACATGGCTGTACTATTTTATTACACTTATTATCAGGCTATAATAATATCGGCAATAACCCTTTTATTGTGGTATCCTATCCGAAAACGCACAACACCTTTTCAGTTCAAATGGTCAATTGCGCTGATTTCACTTTTATTACTTGCTGCCGATTTTGCTTACTTTTATGCTTTAACTTTGCCCGATTCGATGATTTCAATCCTTGCAACCATCCGGCGGTCAGGGGTTGTGGTACCCTTCATTTATGGAGGGCTGATACTGCACGACAAAAACATGAAACTTAAATCGGTGGATATGGTGGGTGTTCTGTTGGGAATGCTCTTGTTATTTCTCGGATCAAAATAAGGGATATTTAAATTTATTAAACAATAGATATTCAAACACATACAGAAACAGAAATGAAAATAAATAAATTTAATTAGAAATGAAAATAAATTTTATCAGAAAAAGTTTGAAAATTAGATGAAAATTAGTACTTTTGCAAGCCCTAATAATATAGTTCAAAAAAAATAAATAAAACCACAAAGATATGAAAAGCGGAATTCACCCCGAAAACTATCGTACAGTCGTATTCAAAGATATGTCGAATGGCGATACATTTTTCTCACGTTCAACTGTAAACACCAAAGAAACTATTGAAATTGAAGGTGTTACGTATCCGGTTGTGAAATTGGAAATTTCCAGTTCATCACATCCTTTCTATACCGGCAAATCAAAATTGGTGGATACTGCAGGACGTGTAGATAAATTTATGACCCGTTACGCAAAGCGCAACGAGGTTAAGAAATAACCACACCTACTTCATCAATGCGGCGGAATTCGTTTGAGTTCCGCCGTATTTTTTTATCTGGCATTAGTCGAAAAAAAACGGTTATCTTGATTTTCGCGATAACCGTTTGATTCATTTTGAAATGAAAATAAAATCTTCTCCTTATTCTTCTTCTTTTTTCGATGCTTCGTATTCTTTAAGCAATTTTTCCTGAATATCCATCGGAACAAGTTCGTAGCTTGCAAATTTCATAGTGAACGAAGCTCGACCACCTGAAAGTGAGCTGAGTGTTGTTGAATAACTGCTCAATTCTTTTAAAGGCACTTTAACCGATAGTTTTTCAAAACCTTTTTCGCTGTGCATACCCATAATTACCCCGCGGCGACCCTGTAAATCACTCATCACATCTCCAAGTCTGTCGGATGGTGCAAGCACTTCTACATCGTAAATAGGCTCCAGCAATTTGGGCCCGGCTGCTTTAAACGCCTGCGAAAAAGCGTTGCGTCCGGCAAGTCGGAATGAAATTTCATTGGAGTCAACCGGGTGCATTTTCCCATCGTACACAATCACACGTACATCGCGGGCATACGAACCGGTGAGCGGACCTTGTTCCATTCGCTCCATAATACCTTTCATAATAGCAGGTAAAAAGCGTGCGTCAATTGAACCCCCGACAATACTGTTTACAAAAACTAATTTTCCACCCCAGTCCAATTTAATCTCCTGCGTATCGCGATTGCTGATTTTAAATTCCTGACCACCAAAATGGAACATGGCAGGTGCCGGCATTCCTTCGAAATAAGGCTCAATAATCATGTGAACTTCACCAAACTGCCCTGCCCCACCCGATTGTTTTTTATGACGGTAATCGGCGCGCGCGTTTTTTGTAATGGTTTCACGGTATGGGATTTTTGGCTCCCTGTATTCAATCATAATTTTATCGTTGTGTTCAACACGCCATTTCAGTGTTCGCAGGTGAAATTCTCCCTGTCCATAAAGTATGGTCTGCTTCAGTTCTTTCGATTGCTCAATAATCCATGTTGGGTCTTCTTCGTGCATGCGTGTAAGCACTTCGCTTAACTTTTCTTCATCGCCTTCCGACAGTGCTTTAATGGCTCTCCTGTATTTTGGCTCAGGGTATTTTATTTCTCTGAAATCATATTCACAACCTTTGACATTCAACGTATTACCAGTCCGCGTGTCTTTCAGTTTTACAGTTGCGCCTATATCTCCTGCCACTAATACTTCCACTTTATTCCGAATTTGTCCGGCTACTGCAAAAATTTGACTCATACGTTCCTTCGATCCGCGGTCGACATTGATCATATCATCTCCTTCTTTCACTCTTCCGCTCATCACTTTGAAATATGAAACTTCGCCAATATGTGGCTCAACACTGGTTTTAAACACATAAATACTTGCCGGCCCACTCACATCCGGAATAACTTCCGTACCCTCTTTGGTCTGTGGTTTTTCGGTCAAGCTGACACTTGGGACAACATTTCCTACAAATTCCATCAATCGTCGAACACACATATCTCTTCCGGCCGAAACACAAAAAACAGGGAACATATCGCGGTGTAGCAATCCTTTTCTGATACCAATCCGCATTTCCTCTTCGTTCAATGAACCTTGATCAAAGAATTTTTCCATTAATTCTTCATCGTGTTCAGCAGCCGCTTCAACTAAAATATTGTGTAGGCGTAGTGCTTTTTCCATCTCATCGGCAGGTATGTCCAACACTTCGGGAACTCCGCCTTCGGGCTTCCACCTGTAAAGTTTCATTTTCAACACGTCAACTACTGCATTAAACTGCAGACCTGCATTGACCGGATATTGAATCTGAACGATTTTATTTCCAAAATTTTCTTTTAATTGCTCTAATGTTTTATCAAAATCAGATTTTTCGTGATCGAGATGGTTGGTAACAAAAATGACCGGCTTATTGAATTTTTCGGTGTAGCGGAAGTGATTGCTTGTTCCAACTTCTACGCCTGACTGGGTATTGAGGAGGATCAGTGCTGTGTCGGTTACGTTGAGTGAAGTTACAACACCGCCAATAAAGTCATCGGAGCCGGGACAATCAATAAAATTCAGTTTTTTATCAAGCCATTCCGTTTGAATGATGGTGGAAAAAACGGAGTAGCCGTATTCTTTCTCAACAGGGAAGTAGTCAGAAACTGTGTTTTGTCCTGCAACTGTCCCTCTGCGTTTTATTATACCACTCTCGTATAGCATAGCTTCTACAAGAGTGGTTTTCCCAGAACCCGAACTTCCCAGTAATGAGATGTTCTTAATTTCATTTGTTTGATATACTTTCATGCTGAATTAAATATAAAATGATTAATACTAAATTAATTAGTGAATTTTTTCTTTTAAAAAAACGATTTGCAATATATGAATTTCGCATTGAAAATCAATTTATAATTATATGTTATAAAACTATGTTTTTGGACATAATATTTGAAATGAATATTGAATTTTTGATTATCCGCAATATATTTTAACAACATAAATGTATAAAATTTTTGTTTGGTGTTTGCCTATTTTATTACAGGAATGATATTAAATTGGTTATGTAAATGTTTTCTGTAAATAAGTCTTAAATTTGCAATCAAAATTACTGATTGTGAAATTGAATACGCTTTTTTTAAACAGAATAGCTTTATTCAGATTAATTTTTGTTACAGCAGATATACATTTTTTTTTCCAAATATGAGTACAAGAAATAATGTATAGCGTTGATAACTCATATTAAATCAGTTGAGACGACAAATAAACTACCATAAAGATTAACAAATCCAACACATAATCTTTTTTTTTAAAAAAAACCAAATAAATTAAATATTATGAATTCAGAATTATTAGACAAGCTATCGGAATGCATAGAATTCGGAAAAATCAATCTGGCTTCGCCTTATCCGCCCCCAATGAAAGGACTTCCCGTAGCCGATGAAATAACAAAAGAAGCGTTAGAGTCCGGCGTTGAGCCCAATGATATTTTAAACATTGCCTTAATTACAGCTATGAATAAAGTTGGTCAGAAATTTTCGGAAAATAAAATATTTGTTCCTCAAATGTTGTTGTCGGCTAAGGCAATGAGTACTTCGATGATGCACTTAAAGCCATACTTTGCCAGTGGAGCCGTGAATACTGGCGTATTGGGTTGTAAATACGGTACGATACCAATTAAAGCAAAACGGCATCAATTCCGGTTGGCGTGAAATCGTACGCATAATGAACACCCAAAAAGCGGTTACTACGTTGGCTCAAAATCA
>JAURYY010000360.1 GCA_030653695.1 Paludibacter sp.
GCATCTGCATCTCGTTTAAAAAGATAATAAGGATTATCAGGATTACAGCCTCTGCCTTGCCACCCAACAACAGATTGATGCGTAACAAAACCATTTGCACGGTTTAAGGCGCAAACTATTTTCATGCCTTTTTGCTTTGCAGTAAGGTATTCTTCTTTAGTTCCAACGTATAACAACAAATCCTGTATTTGCTTCATCTTATTTTTTCTTTTTGGTGTCTTTTAGTACCTTTTTTTCATCACCATCCAATTTCCGTTGTAGCTTCTTTACATCTTCGGCAGGTGGTAAGTTTTCTGGTACTATTCCACGTTGTGTAAGCATATTCCGTACTGCTAAATTGTTATCAACATGCTCTTTTTCAATTTTTGTTTGTCCTTTCAAATCTTTACTTTGAACGTTTAAACCTGTCATTTCTGCCGCTAAGTCTTTGGCTTTAATGCTTATGGTTGGCAAAAAATCGGCTAAAGGTCTGCTGTCAGGTATGCCTATTTTGCGTTTTAGCATTTGTGTATTTAATCTGAAAAGTGCTTGATCGCCTTTGCTTCTAATCACTGCAAAACCTTGGCTGTCAACGCCACGTTCGTACAAAATGCCGGAAAGTTGTTTCTCAGTTTGACTTAGCTTTTCACGCGCTTTTACACGCTCAAATTCTAAAATCCGCTGTTCAACTATTTCTGCTCTACGTGTTTGTACCGCAAAGTAATTTTGAGCAAACGCAATTTCTTCTTTTCTACTATCACCATTTTGGGCAATTAAATAACAAGCATAGCGTGTTAAAGCAATATCTTCCACTGGTCTTTCTGTATTTGAACCAATTTCGACCATTTTCCTGATGTCAGGAAAATGGTTTTCGATTAATTCACCAGCGTTACGACATGCATCTTTCGCTTTTTGAATTACTTTCTCGAAATTTTCCCATTTTGAATAACCAAGTAAATTTTGTAGTTCACGAGCACTCCAACATTCAACACCTTCGTATTCAGATGCTACTGCCTCAAATTGAGCAAAAAGTTGAATTATTTCTTCTGTTTTCATATTATTTTGATTAAAAAGGAGTTGAGATATTTAGTTCTTTACAATATTGAGCAATCTTACTGTCGGTTTCTTTCAAGCTTGCATCTATTGCTTTAATTTCTTTTGCAAGTGCTTCAATATCAATATCAGCTTCCGCCTCAAAAGTATCTACATATCTTGGAATGTTCAGATTATAGTCGTTTTGAGCAATTTCATCAAGCGTTGATTTTTTGCTATACTTTTCTAATTCAGTACGATTTCGGTAAGTATCAATAATTTTGTTGATATGTTCGTCACGCAAAACGTTTTGGGTTTTCACCTTATCGTATTCGTTGCTGGCATCAATAAACAGAATGTCGTTGGGATTTTCACGGCATTTTTTGAAAACCATAATACAAGTGGGAATACTTGTGCCGTAAAAAATATTGGCGGGTAAGCCAATTACAGCGTCCAAAAAGTTTTTGTTCTCAATCAAATAACGGCGAATGTGTTGTTCTGCTCCACCACGAAACAAAGCTCCGTGAGGCAAAACAATTGCCATCGTTCCATTGTCGGCTAAATGATAAATCATGTGTTGCACAAAAGCAAAGTCGGCTTTGCTGCTCGGTGCTAATTTTCCGTATTGACTGAATCGGTCATCGCTTGTAAACAATGGATTGGCACTCCATTGAGCCGAAAATGGCGGATTAGCCACAATGGCTTCAAATTGTTGGTCGATATGTTGCGGACGTTCGAGCGTGTCTTCTTGCCGAATATCAAATTTGCGATAATGCACACCGTGCAAAATCATGTTCATGCGAGCCAAGTTGTAGGTGGTTCGGTTCATCTCCTGACCGTAGAAGTTGTTTACTTCCTTTACTTCCTTAGCCACACGCAGCAGCAACGAACCCGAACCGCAAGTTGGATCGTAAACAGATTTGAGTTTGTGTTTTCCTGTGGTTACAATTTTAGCAAGTATTTTAGAAACTTCCTGCGGTGTGTAGAATTCTCCGGCTTTTTTTCCCGCTCCACTGGCAAACTGTCCAATCAGGTATTCGTAAGCATCGCCCAATACATCAAGTTCAGTGCTTTCCAGCTTAAAATCAATCTTGTCAAGGTGCGCAAGAACCTTTGCAATAATTATGTTTCGGGCTTCGGGAGTTTTTCCGAGTTTTGTACTGTTCAAGTCCATATCTTCAAAGAGGTTATCAAAATCCTCCTCGCTGTCTGTCCCCATTGTACTCAACTGGATATTGGTCAGTATTTTTTGTAAATCTTCGAGTATGAAGTTGGTTTTGCTTTCGTCAAACAAATCTTCTTCGGTATTGTCGCCATTACCACGTTTTGCAACTTCAGTAAATAGTTCTTCGGGTTTCAGAAAATAACCCAATTTCTCTAACGCTTCTTCTTTAATAGCTTCCAGAAACTCATTGGCTTCTGGCATTTTAGGCGTGATTTCTCGAAACTTAATTTTATCTTGTTCTAAAATTACGTTTGCGAAAATTTCCATTTTCTCGCTCAAATACTTGTAGAAAATAAAGCCCAGAATATAATCACGGAATTCGTCCGCATTCATCTTGCCTCTCAGTGTGTTGGCAATATTCCAGAGTTGTTGTTCCAACACTCTTTTTTGGTCTTCACTCATTTATGATTTCGTTATTAATTTAGTCGTCAAAGTTAGCAAATTTAAGTCAAATGTCAAGTTGTGTTATCCTTAAAGTATTCACCCACCACGTTGGGGTGGTGGGCGGGCTTTGGGTGCGTTGAGCAAAATTAAATGTGGTGTTTCAGCGTTGATTTGTGCGTAGATAAAACACCTCTTTTAATTTTGCGAAGGGTTGATTTTCTTTCGTTTTCTTTTCAGTCGATTTCTGTCAAAGTTCATTTTCTTCGTGTCGCTGTTGTTTCTTCTTTTTTTTTTCGGCTTGCTGCCAACATCAAAATAAACGCTACGCTAAATTCTGTATGCGCTACTCAGTTGCGCATATTTCCGCCTTAGTAACACTGTCCATGTTTTTATCTTGTTGAAACACAAATTATTATAAAATCGGCATTTTTGATGTTGTAGCGCATACAGGAATTTGATAAATTGTTTGCAAGGTCGTTTTTTTGTTGGTTTATTTTTTTTTACAAATATAGATTTTTTTTACAAATATAGATTTTTTTTTATAACAAAGTTTAATACTGGTGCGTTAATTCTTTAAATTTGATTATAATTAGCTGATTTATAAATAAATACAAGCGTTCATTGATTTTTTGATTTGAATTGAAATTTTCAATCCGTCAACTTACGGAGTTTTGAATTTATGGACTTTCACAACCCACAGTTACGAAATCATCACTGGGGGTTATAAGCTAACGCTGTCAGTTGGTTCACAATAAGCCACTACATAGTAGTAATTAGTTTTTCAACAGATTCTATTTAGTGAAAATTTTTGTTACTACTCAGCACCGGTCTATTTTGAGTAAATGCGAGTTAATTTATTTATTAATTTCAGAATAAGACTTTTGCCCTGATAGGGGCTAAATGTGCATAAACCCCTGTAAGCGAAGCGTTAATGGGGGATGAATGAAACAAATGACCCAACATTTGATTTTCAAATCGACAAAGTCAAAATGAAAATCAAAAAGTTACACTATTATCAGGGTATTGAGTAGCTACTCCTAAGATTAATGAGAAATTAAAAAACAAGTTTAAAGAATTATCTTTATCTTTGCAATTAAAAAATAGCAGATTGGTTTGTCGCTTTATCGGTATAGATAAAGAGGAAAGTCCGGGCAACGCAGAGCACCATACTTCCTAACGGGAAGCTGCTCGCAAGAGCAGATGAGTGTAACAGAAAATAACCGTCAGTCAGCTGACTGATAAGGGTGAAAAGGTGAGGTAAGAGCTTACCGGTATTATTGGCAACAATAGTAGCCGTACACATTATGGGTTGCAAGATCATGTACACCGACGCATGTAGGATGACTCGTCCGATGTCGGGGGGTAGATCGCTTGAGGTAAATGGTAACATTTATCCCAGATAAATGACAAACACAGTGCGCGAGCATTGAACAGAACCCGGCTTACAAGTCTGCTTTTTTTTTTATTTAATCTTCTAACTTCATAAATATTCATTCTCAATGTCGAAATTTATAAGTTTTTATGATAAGCTATATAATTTTATCCGACTCGATATCTGGAGAAAAACTGAATACGAATTATCGCGTTCAAAACGTTTTCTCTATAATTTGGTTAAAATTGTAATTTTAGCTATCAGGGGATTTATCAATAATGATTTAACCGTTAAAGCATCGGCACTTACTTATTCGATACTTTTTGCCATTGTACCCATATTTGCTTTAATTATTGCCATTAGCAGAGGGTTCGGTGTCGAAAAATTAATTGAAAGTTCGTTACAGGAAACATTTATAGCGCAGGCAAATCTGATTCCTGAAGTGATGCAGGCTGTTGGGCGATATCTCGACTCAACCAACAGCGGATTATTTATTGGTATCGGTTTAGCGGTATTGATTATATCGGTTATGAACTTTTTTATGCAAGTCGAAACTGCATTTAACAGTATCTGGCAAGTAAAAAAATCGCGGTCTGTGTTGCGACAGTTTACCATGTATATTTCAACATTGCTAATTTTACCCATTTTGATTGTATTTTCGAGCGGCTTATCCATTTATATCAATACAGCACTTTCGCAATCGGTTTTCAACAACTTGCTCAATCCATTGATGCGATTCAGTGTTGAATTTGCACCTTATTTTCTAAACTGGATACTTTTTACTATCATGTATTTAGTGATTCCAAATACCCGTGTTAAATTTATTAATGCTTTGATTGCCGGAGTTTTAGCAGGTACTGCATTTCAATTTTTTCAGATTATCTACATTCACGGACAAGTTTATTTATCGCGTTACAATATCGTTTATGGAGGTTTTGCAGCCATTCCATTGCTCTTATTGTGGTTGCAAATTTCTTGTTTGATTGTATTGCTTGGTGCCGAAATTTCGTATGCTGCTCAAAATAAACATAATTATAATTTTGAGGTGGATACAAATAACATCAGCAACCGGTATAAAAATTACATAACGCTTTATATAACTTATCTTGTTGTCAAACAGTTTGAAAATCAAAAACCTCCCCTCTCCTCCGATCAGATTGCCAAGGATTATAAATTACCGATCCGGCTTGCCAATCAGATATTATCTAAATTAGTTGAAGTCTCCATTTTTATCGAAGTTTTTAACGAACACTCCAAGAAAAAAACATATCAGCCAGCTTTGGATATTAACAAATTGACCGTTAATCTATTATTTGAGAAAATTAATTGTTATGGTTCCGAATTTTTTGTACCGGATAAAAATGAAGTTTTAGACAATTTGTGGATCAAGACACAAGAAATAAAAAGAAAAGCAGATGAATTCACAGAAAATATTTTAGTAAAAGATTTATAAATGAACCCCCTTAAATTCATAAACTTCTATAAAAATGTATATGCGTTACATTTTTTTCGTATTTTTGATTTTGCAAATTAAATAATCCGCAAAAATCGTAACAATCAACTTAAAATCACCTCAATACATTATGAACAAAAAACTATTATTAATTACCGCAATTGCATCATTTACATTTGCAGCTTCAGTTTTTTCGCAAGAACTTGTTCAATGGCGCGGAGCAGAGCGTAGTGGCGTTTATAACGAAACCGGACTTCTAAAAGAGTGGCCTGCCGAAGGACCAAAACTACTATGGCATTTCGATGGATTAGGCAGAGGATTTACCTCGGTAACCATAGCCAATAATAAAATTTACACAACCGGCGAAAGTGAAGGAGCGGGTTATGTGTTTGCACTCAACATGGAGGGTAAACAGCTCTGGAAAACCGAATACGGAAAAGATTGGGCTGATTCGTATCCCGGAACGCGTACCACTCCTGTTTTTTACAAAGGCAATCTTTTTTTAGCCACGGCTTATGGCGAGGCTTTGTGCCTGAATGCCGAAACCGGAAAAAAAGTATGGAGTGTGGATATGAAAACAAAATTTGGTGCACGCGACCTGAAATGGGGAATTGTGGAAGCACCCGTAATTTTCGGCAATAAAGTTTTTTTTACACCCGGAGGTGAAAATGTAGCCATAGTGGCATTAAATATTAAAAACGGTGAAACCATCTGGACATCGAAAGCTACTGGCGAGAAGTCGGCTTATTGTTCACCATTATTGTTCGAGTATAAAAACAAAAAATACTTTACTACATCATTATCGGGCAATGTAGTCGGCATTGACGTAAATGATGGAACTTTACTATGGAATGTTTCGCAAGTAAATGTACATTCAATCCATCCCAATACACCTTTGTACAAAAATGGTCATATTTATAGCATTACAGGTTACAAAACCGGAGGAGTAATGGTAAAATTATCGGACGATGGAAAAAGCGTAACCGAACTATGGCGCAATACATCGCTCGACAGTCAGATGGGTGGCGCCGTTTGGATCGACAATTTCATAGTAGGTTCGGGCACTCAAAACGACCGCAGCTGGCAATGTTTAGATGCTAAAACAGGATTGGTACTTCACAAAACTAATGCAATAGGCAAAGGCGTGGTGGTTTATGCCGATGGCTTGTTTTATTGCTATGCCGACAATGGCGAAATGGGCATATTGGAACTGAATGAAACCGGTTTTGAACTAAAATCTAAATTTCGTATTGTGCTCGGAACTGAGCAACACTGGGCTCATCCGGTTATCGACAAAGGAATTTTGTATGTGCGGCATGGTAATACTTTAATGGCTTATTCGGTAAAAAAATAAGTTGGGCATTTTTTTATTTTAATAAATTGACCGATAAAAAACTAAAAATATTCATAGCAACGACAGCAGGCATAAGTTTGCTGTTGTTTCTTTTTTGGATATTCAATGACCCAACCCGCGATTTTGTAATTTACAATCCGGGCATGGATAAACCCAATGACAGTGCTATTACTACCCTGAACGAAAATGTAATTATTGGTGAGCATTTTACAAAATTTGCTGATTACAGTTCAACCTTTACAGAAAAATGGCCCACGTTCAGGGGGCAAAATCAAGATAATATGCTCAAAACCAACTATCCAATTAACGAGAATTGGAACACGAAAGAGCCCAACATAGTGTGGTCGGTGCCTACCGGCGAAGGTCATGCTGCACCGGCAATTTATAATGGCTTGGTTTATTTTATCGATTACGATGAAACCGAAAAAGCAGATATGTTGAAGTGTTTTTCGTTGGAAACAGGGAAAGAATTGTGGCGCCGTTGGTACAAGGTGCATATCAAGCGAAATCACGGCATGTCGCGAACAATTCCCGCTGTAACAGAAAACTATGTGGTTACAATTGGACCTCGGTGCCATGTAATGTGTGTGGAGCGAGAAAGCGGCAACTTACTTTGGGGAATTGACCTCGAAAAACAATACAAAACCGAAACACCGCTTTGGTACACAGGTCAGTGTCCGATAATTGTTGACGATGTGGCCATTATAGCTGTAGGAGGAAGTGCTTTAATGATTGGCGTTGATTGCAAAACAGGGAAAGTGCTGTGGGAAACACCCAACGAAAAAAACCGGAAAATGTCTCATTCATCAATTCTACCCATTACCATCCTGAATAAAAAAATGTTTGTGTATGCGTCTATTGGCGGTATTTGCGGCATTTCGGACGAAACGCCGGATATGGGAAAAATAATCTGGGAAATATCCGATTGGGCTCCTTCGGTGATTGCTCCGATGCCCGTATATATTGGCAATAACAGAATATTTGTAACAGGAGGTTATGGAGCTGGTGGTGCGGTTTTAAAATTATTAGAAAAAAACGGAAATATTGCGGCACAATTAGAATCGAAATTTGCACCACACGAAGGGCTGGCTTCAGAACAACAAACTCCAATTATAAATAACGGATTTGTTTATGGTATTTTACCCAAAGATGCCGGCGTAAACCGAAATCAATTTATTTGTTATAATGCAAACGATTTAACATCACCTGTTTGGCAAAGCGGTAAAGAAAACCGCTATGGATTGGGTCCATATATTCAGATAAATGATAAGTTTTTAATTTTGAGCGACGATGGAACATTAGATATGATTCAGGCTTCCGAAAAATCTTTTCAACTTGTTAATCGTAAAAAGTTATTCGATGGACACGATGCCTGGGGACCATTTGCTTTTGCAGATGGATACTTACTGTTGCGCGATTCGAAAAACATATATTGCTTGGATGTAAGGAAATAGATGTTAGAATTAAGAAAAATTAAAAAACAGTTCGTTTATGAAAAAAAACACGCTTACTTATATTTTGATTATTGCCATTATTGCTGCGCTAATTGTAATGGGCAATTATTTTATAAAACCACGCTACGACAAAGAAACAGTAAATCCGTATAGCCTTAAAATTGACAGTATCGGCGAAATTGCAGCCCAAAATTATTGTGATGTTACTTCTTCAACAATAAATATTCGGGTGAATGAAGCCATTGCAATAACAGTGGACAATAATAATAATATTTATGTGTCGGGCGACAATAAAATCATCATCTATTCGCCAAAAGGCGAAAAAACCAATGAATTTGCGACTGAAACAACTGCAACAGCTTTGGTAATGACTGAAAAAAATGTACTGATAGCAGCATTTAAAAACAATGTTGAAGTTTACAGTTCCGAAGGTAAATTGATACAGAAATGGTCTGATTTGAGTGAACATGCTTACATTACTTCGGTGGCAGTAAAAAACGAAAAAATTTATCTTGCTGATGCCGAATCGGCTTTGGTGTATGTTTACACACTCGATGGAAAACTGTTGAAAACCATTGGTAATAAAGTAAATAAAGAGGAATTAAGCAGTTTTATTCTGCCCAGTTTTTATTTTGATGTGGCTATCGGAACAGATAGTACCTTGTGGGTTGCCAATACCGGACGGCATAAATTAGTAAATTTTAATGATGCGGGCGAAATACTTTATTTTTGGGGTGAGACCTCTTCGGGTGTCGATGGTTTTTGCGGGTGCTGTAATCCTTCGCATTTTGCTATAATGAATGATGGCTCGTTTATAACTGCCGAAAAAGGTATTGTCAGGGTAAAAAAATATAGCGAAAACGGAAAATTTGAATGTGCAATTGCAGGGCCCAAGCATTTTGAGCAAGGCTCAACCGGACTTGACATTGCCATAAATTCAGACAACGAAATACTTGTATTGGAACCACTTGGGAAAAAAATTCATGTTTTCAAATTAAAAAAATAGGAATGTATGAGCAACAAGAAAGTTGAAAAATCAAAGCTTTTGAATGCCGAAAAGCCGGTGAGCCGGCGCGATTTTCTGAAAACAGGGTTGCGGGCAGCCGCATTTATATCTTTAGCTTCAATTACCGGTTATAGTCTAAGCAAAGCAATGTCAGATGATTTAGTCTGGCAAATAGATCCTGAAAAATGTGTTCAGTGCGGCCGTTGTGCCTCGAATTGCGTACTGAATATGTCGGCGGTAAAATGTATGCACATTCATAAAATGTGTGGATATTGCGATTTGTGCGGCGGATATTTTAAACCACAAGTAAAAAACTTAGATACGGGAGCCGAAAATCATTTGTGTCCGACCAAAGCACTGAAACGCACCTTCGTAGAAGAACCTTATTATCGTTACGATGTGGATGAAGATTTATGTAACGGATGCGGAAAATGTGTGGAGGGATGCGGCGCTTTCGGGAATGGTTCGCTGCATTTACAAATTAATCATAATATTTGTACCAATTGTAACCAATGCGCCATTTCGAAAGTTTGTCCGACCAATGCCATTGTGCAAATACCTGCTAATAAGGGATATTTGTTGAGAAGTGGGTTTAATGGGAAGAAAGGCTGAGAAGAAAGCGGAGGCACGACGAAGTTAATTATGCAATATTTTTCATTTTTCATCTTTCATTTTTCATTATATTACCGTGCAAAAAATCAAATTTTCACTTGTCATATTTTCAATATTAATTTTCTTTGTGTTGGGTAATGCTCAGCGGTTTCCTGAGCCTGATTTTGAATCGGGTTACGTAGTACCTGAAACTCAGACTATCGCACCAAGGGCATTATCGTGGGAATACTTAGATGTAGCTGTACTGTTCATTGCATTGAGTGTAATGAGTTGGTTTGTTATCAAACAACGTTCGCGCAAGGGTATTTTCTGGACCGGTATTTTCTCGATCATCTATTTTGGCGTTTTCCGTGTGGGCTGTGTGTGTTCGGTCGGCTCTATTCAAAACGTAACTTTATCGCTTTTTCAAGCCGATTATATTATTCCAATAACAGTAATTGCTTTTTTTGCCTTGCCCCTACTCTTTTCTTTGTTGTTTGGGCGTACTTTTTGTGCAGGAGTTTGCTTTATGGGAGCAGTGCAAGATTTGGTAAATATAAAACCTGTTTCTGTTCCTTCATGGGTGAGCAAGCCCCTAAGTTTTATTCCGTATATTTATTTAATACTGGCTTTGCTGTTGGCTGCTTCGGGTGCCGATTTCATTATTTGTCGATATGATCCTTTCATTGGTTTTTTCCGAATGAACGCTACTTTCGGTATGTTCGTGTTTGGTGCAGTAATATTGATTTTGGGGATTTTTATAGGCCGACCTTATTGTCGGTTTCTGTGTCCCTACGGCGTGCTGCTTAGCTGGATGTCGAAATTAGCTTTCTGGCACACAACCATTACGCCTTCCGAATGTATTCAATGTAAACTGTGCGATACTTCGTGTCCGGTTGATGCTATTAATAAACCGGTGAACCTGAAACCCGAATCGACTGATAAGGGCCGTAATCGACTGATTACTTTATTTGTCTTGCTTCCTGTGTTAATACTTGCAGGTGGGTTTTTGGCTTCGCAGCTTCACAAACCGCTTTCGTCCATTCACCCAACCGTAAAACTTGCAAACGAAATAAAATGGGAACAAGACCACAATAAAAAAACAGGAACGGAAGAATCAAAAGCTTTTCATAGTACAGGTGTTCAGGTAGAACAATTGTTTAACGATGCCGGCAATATTCAGAAGTTTTTTTATGTTGGATCATGGATTGGCGGTGCATTATTGGGATTGTTTTTTGGCATTTCGTTGCTAAAAACTTCTGTCGTTCGCCGTCAGGAAGATTATGTGCCCGATAAAGGAAATTGCGTGAGTTGCGGAAAATGTTATAAATACTGTCCGGTGTTACCCCTAACCCCTAAAGGGGAATAAGAATTACTCCTGATTATTTTTAACTATTTGATATGACAAAAAATAAAAAAATGACTATCGGCTTTTGTACCCAACGTTTTTTTTTATTTGTAAAACAATAAATAATGGCTCATTTCTAAGACAAGGTTGACGGTATATGGTTAGTTTTCGAATCTATTTTCTGTGAAGAAATGGAAAAGAATGGAACG
>JAURYY010000367.1 GCA_030653695.1 Paludibacter sp.
TAAATCTAAAAAACATGTATGTTTTTTATCTGAGTGTTCTTTTTTAATATATTCTAAGTGAAACTAAGTGTACTTAGTGGTTAATCTTATCTCTTTGTTTTTGAGCATAATATTCTTTTAATCAATATAAACTCTATTAATTCTTATGTTAGTTTACATAACTCAAATAGCCGCCAATGTACACATAGTCAATGTGTTAAATGATAATCGGGGGGGGGGTAAAATTCTATAGTTCAACATATTACAAAATACAAAAAGCCATAAGTACAGGATAACACCCTGTATTTATGGTTTTTTTTGTGTTCAAAAAAAACAGATTCGCAATAAAATTCAAAACGTACCCTTTAAAACCTGATTTTAATGAAAACAAAACACACTACGAAATGGCTGCTTTTAGCATTGTGTTTTTATACAATGCATGTTTTTGGACAACAGAGTCTTAGGTCAGAGCGCAATGCTTACCGAGCGGGCGACAGAATAGTTAAGCAGCAGGTAGAATTTAAAGACCCGGGCAGTGCGGGAAAAAACCTGACATGGGATTTCAGTATGCTGCAACCGATAAACGAGAATTATACACTCGATTATTTTATTCCCGACAGTACCCGAATGGATACCCTTTGCGGTATGGAACACAACACTCGTTACTATTACTATCAAAAGCGGGATTCGCTTTGGGCTATCGGTTTCGAAAACTCCACGACATTAATGGAATACAAAAGACCTGAACTAAAACTACGTTTTCCGTTCAGTTACGGCGACACGCTGCGTAGCAATTTCGAGGGAACAGGGCAATACAGCCACCGCCTCGACCTGAAAGTAAAAGGCTATACGCGTGTAGAAGCCAATGCAGAAGGCGAATTACTCCTGCCCGATTTTGAAACAGTAAAACGTTCGTTACGAGTTCACACCTTGCGTTATTACACCCAAACAGGACGCGACAGCATAGAAATGACCCTTGATACATACTCGTGGTATGCCGAAGGAATTCGATATCCTGTATTTGAAAGCATTAAAACCAATTTGATTAAAAAAGCACGTAAACAAGGCGAACAAAACCGTGATACAACGGTTTTCAGCACTTCGTTTTACTATCCGCCCGATTTGCAAACTTCGCAGGTACAAACCGACCCGCTTCCTGAAAACCCGGAAACACTGCAAGGAGTTGCAGCGGTATTTACCGAAGCGACCATGCTCCCAAACCCAGTTGTAAGTAATCTGTATATTAACTACAAACTGACCCGCCCTGCACAAATCTGGTTTTCTGTACACAATAACATTGGTATTCCCCTGCGTCAAACTACACCTCAGGCAAAACCTGTAGGATATAATTATGCAACTATTCCTTTGAGTAACATAATGACAGGAACTTATACAGTATATGTGCATGTGGATGAAATGGTGTTGCAGAAAGTGGTGGTGAAGAAATAATGAAAATAATTTTAAAAATGACTTTTATGAAAAATACAATTTTACTATTCATTTTATTAAGTATATCATTAAGAATGTTTTCTCAATATGACCCAAAACCAAATTTAATACCGCCTTCGGCTGATGCGCTTTCATTAGGGAAATTTGGAGATATACAAACAAATCTTTTTACAGGAAGGGTTAATATAAATATCCCATTACACACTATAAAAGAACATGATATAACCGTGCCAGTTTCTATGAGTTATCTTGGAGGTGGAATAAAAGTGACTGAACAGGATGGATTGTTAGGATTAGGGTGGACTTTGAATGTTGGAGGTGTGATTAGCAGATCGGTAGCAGGTATGCCTGACGAACTTATGGACTTTAATAACCGTGTTGTTGGATTTGACAGATTAGGTGAAACAATTTTTTCGCATATTCCCAATGCAGATGGCAGGAGGGAAGAATTTGTAAATGCTATAAAAGCAAGAACATCCGGTTACTATCCATTAGATAGATATTACTTTGGCGAAACAGGGTTCAATGATAAAGAATGTTATTTGGGATATTTATCATCAGTATATGGAGAACAATATGATAATGGACATTTTGATACTGCACAAGATACATACAGTTTTAATTTTTTAGATAAATCAGGTGTGTTTGTTTTTGACAAAAACAATTACAATAAATACAATAAATGTATAATTCAAAGCAATGATGGAGTCTCAATTTCTTATGATAAATTCCAGAACTCATTTACAGTAACCGATGCAAATGGGTATATTTACATTTTCAAAGATGTTGAATCTGAGATTTATTATTACAAAGTTAATTATGGTTGGTATATGACCGGCTGGGAATCACTTCCGGAACAAGAGTTTAAATACACAAACAGTTGGTGGCTTAGTTCAATAACATCACCAACTGGCGAAGAGGTTACTTTTAATTACACAAAAAAATCTGAAACCAAGTGTTGGAATGAAAGTGATATTACATATGGTCTAACATTTTACAAAAAAGAAATGGTTGTTAATGATGCACTGGTTTTACAACCTTTTTATAAAGAGCATAACTCCTATGGTAGAGCTTTTAGAGAAGTTGATCTATTAAAATTATCAAGTATTGAAACTCGAAATAGTCTTGTTAAGTTTCAATATTCTGCAAACCTATGCAAGCCAGTTTTAAAGCAAATAAATGTTTTATACAATAAATTAAACGAGAGCATCATAAATAGAAGAATTGATTTTTGCCAAAGCAACTTCACAACAATGGTAAATACATCAAGACTCCGCTTAGATAGTATTCGTGAAATAGGCATGAACAGTACAATAGCAAAATCTCATAAATTTACATATATTGAAACAGCAAAGGGAGGAAATAATGTTGAATATAATATTATCCCTAATTTGAATACTTTACAAAGGGATCATTGGGGATATTGGACCGATAGTGGTGGAAAATTTCCTGACGATTATTATTTTGCAATATATAGCTCAAATGAAGGATATAATAGGAATTCAGACCCTTTAGGAGAAGGTGCTGTTGCGGGGGTATTAGCTAGTATTACATACCCAACGGGAGGCAAATCTGAATTAATTTGGGAACCAAATACATTCTCCATGTTAGGAAGAGCTGCAGAGCGTCAATCAACAGCTTCTGAATCCTTTTTTAAAAATTTGGATGAATACGATGATGTTACGTGGTATACCGAAAAACTCTACAAAGGGGAGTTCGTAAATATAAACGATAAAACAGTTTATATCCCTAACGCACAAAATATTAATATTGACCTAACGAATATGTATAGTTACTTAAAGTTTTCGTATAATACAAATGATCCTATATGGGAAAGATGTATTAGTGGTTGGACTTGTCCAGATACAACATTATATTCACTAAAGTTACCCTATTTATTGGTCATTACACCTTCTGGTAAAAAAGATTATATTCGTATTGATAAAAGAAATACATCATACGTAGTACTGTACAATGCAACTCAGTCAGGTAATTATCGTTTTAAACTTATGAACGAATATGGCGCATTTATGTGTCAAGATGCCGAGTGTCAGGAATTCTACTATCGCTATCCTATGGGAGGCGGCGGGGATGTTACTATAAAGTATTATCAACGAAATTCTGCAACAAAACCTGGTTATATAGTTGGAGGTTGTCGTATTCAACGGATAATAAATTCAACGGGTACCGATAAAATAACTAAATTATATAATTATTATTTAGACGGAATAGACCCGGCATCTCCAAGTAGTGGAGTGCTTACCTATATCCCTTATTACGGTAAACTTAACTATAAAAACTACTGGGTAAATGCTAAGATAATCACATACGAACAACATAGTCCAATGATTACATTATCTTCAAATGGCATACCATATACTTTAAATAGTGGAAGCCATATTGAATATTCAACTATTACTGAGATGACAGTGAGGGGAAACTTATACGATCAACCACTAAATCCAGAAAGGGGAGACCGAAATATCAAAAAATACGAATACTGGACATCGAAAGATGCCGATTGTGAGGATATTGATGATACTAAATACGATTCTTATGTATCTTCCGATATGCTAAAACTAACTTCAAGAAATTTCAAAAGAGGTGATTTAAAACGCCTAATAGAATATACTGATAGGTATAATGTAAAAGACTTTAAATATGAGATAATTGAGAAAGAGAATAATGACACTATAACAGGATCTCTTTTTACAGTAGCTGACATGTCAGAATTAGGTGGTTATGTTAACAATTGTAACACTTATGGTACAGTTTACCCTTATAAAGATTTTGGCATTGTAAAATACCGGGTTATTCCTTACAATAAAAGAATTATTGAACAAAAAGACTCTGGAAATATCTCGAAAGATTACGTAAAGTATTCTTATTCTAATGCTTCATATAGTGTAAATAAATTGGCTAATTCTCCACTTTCAAAAACCTCTATTGATTCTAAGGGTGACACAATTACGGAATATTATACTTATACCAATATCAACAATATCCACACATGTGTTACTGTAAACAAAGGAAAAATAATCAATGCTTATAGAAATGAATTTAATAGTTTAGGGCAAATAATTCAGAAATACATTGCCTTGATTAATGTAAATCAATTGCCCAATGCAATTGAATATAATCTTGGAAAACAACAAATAATTTCAGGTACACATCCGATAATAGGCTTGACAAATAATTTGATTGAATCATATATGTACGACAGAAATAGATTAGTACAGGTCACTAATCAGACCTCAGGGCTTTCTGTAGTATATTTATGGTCTTATAATGGTACTCATCCAATTGCTGAACTTAAAAATTGCACCTTTGATGTTGTGAAAAACACAATAGGAGGTGATAATGTGATTGGTTTATTGTTTAGTTCTTATAGCCCTAATATGATCATTGTGAATAATTTGCGTTCTACCTTATCAAGTTCACAAGTGAGTACGTTGACTTTTGAATTATTGGTAGGTATTAAAACGTTAACAGACCCAAGGGGTGTGAAAATAACATTTGAGTACGACGAATTTGGTCAATTAAAATCTATGAAGGATAGTAGAGATAAATTATTGAAAACAATCAACTATCATTTTATCGGGAAGTATTTATAATTTTTCAACTTACAACATGATGAAAACAATAATAACATTAGCTGCAATTATTTGTATTCTGTTTGGACTGAACACATTTGCACAAGACAACAGTCAAAACTACATTTCAATTCATACAAAAATGGATTCATTGGGGGTTGCTGAAATGGTAGAAATACAGTATTTTGATGGTTTGGGCAGACCAGTTCAAAAAACCTCAAAAGAAATTACACCAACAGGAAAAGACTTAGTTACAAAAATTGAATATGATTATTGTGGCAGGGTTACAAAAAACTGGCTTCCTGCTCCATTTGAATCATCAGCTGGTTATATTAATTCCAGTAATTTTTCAAATGGTTCTAAAATGTTTTATGGTAATGATAGACCTTACTCCGAAAACAAATACTTTGAGGGTTCATGGTATGACAAACTAATAGGAGAACAAATGCCCGGTGTTGATTTAGGGGGACGTTATAAATTTATAAGTAAATATCCAAATTCGCAAAATTCAATAGCAAAGTTTGTAGTTAAAAACGGAATTCTGGAAAGATCGGGATACTATGATGAAAAAACATTAATATACAACTCGGTGACAGATGAAGATGGAAAAATATCGTTAGAATATAAAGATAAACAAGATCGCGTAGTTATGAAGCGCAATGGCTTAGATGTAGATACTTACTTTGTGTTCAACGATTTAGGGCAGTTGAGTTATATATTGCCACCTATTGCGGTCGATAATTTGAAAAATTTCAGTATTAATACGTCCATTCCTGACAATAATGACAATCTGAAAAAATACGGCTATCTGTATAAATACGATGCACGAGGAAATTGTACCGAAAAACGATTGCCCGGCTGCGAACCTATTCTTATGGTGTACGACAAAGCAGATAGAATGGTATTGAGTCAGGATGGAAATCAAAGAACCCGCATAGTAAATGGAGGTACAGAATGGACGGCTACTAAATATGATATGTTAGGGAGAGTGATTTTTATCGGTATAATGTACAGAACTGAAATCGACATTTCACTCAATTATAAATCGATTAGAGATGTGTTTGTAAATGAATTGGTTGTAGGCAACTATACAGCAAATAATTTCAGTAGTTGTACTCCACTTACCGAAGATTATTACGATAACTATAGTTTTCTGACACCTCAATCATCGCTGAATTTTGTTTCGGAATCGGGATATGATGCAAAGCACACTTCAGCTATAGGTCTGCAAACTGGAAGCCGTGTATATACGCTTGGAAATCCCAATCAATCTACAACCTCTGTAATTTATTACGACTATCGGGGTAGGGTAGTCCAAACCCGAAGTACCAATCATTTGGGTGGTTTGGACTTAGTATATAATCATTATAATTTTACAGGACAGGTAGTAAAAAGCCTGAAAAAACACACCGCAAACGGTCAGCCATTAATTACGGAGGTATATGTTAATGAATATGATAATGCATTAAGGTTAAAGAAAACGACCTACAAAATAAACGACAAGCAAGCAGTAATTCTCAACGATATGACCGAAGCAGACTCGTATGACGAATTGGGTCTCCTTCGTAAAAAGAAAAGACATAACAATGTAGATTCAGAAGAAATCGACTACAATATCCGTAACTGGACAACTCGGATGAAGAGTGGAACATTTGAAGAAAAATTGTATTATTCTACGAACCCTGCAAATTCAACTCCTTGTTTTAATGGTAATATTTCGTACAGCACATGGATGTATAATGGATTTTTAAGAGGATATGCTTATAATTATGATCAATTAAATAGATTGAATTCTTCTATGTTTGCTGAAAATCATTATGTAACCGATGATTTTTATTACTATATGGAGTCGTTTAATTACGATAAGATGGGGAATATCATTCAATTAACACGAAATGGAAGCGAAGATACCAATGATCAATTGTTTTTGACTTACAATGGCAATCAACTTAAGAATGTATGGGATGGATATGGTTCACGTAATCAATACAATTTAAAAGAATACCAAGATAAAGCACAAAACGGCTACAACACTTCGGTAGTAGAAATGGCTTACGATGCCAATGGCAACTTAATAAAAGATTTAGACCGTGATATTGTTACCATTAAATATAATTTGCTAAATTTGCCGGAAATTATCCAGTTTAAGAATGGAAATCAAATACGCAATACCTACGATGCCAACGGGCAGAAGTTAAAGACACGAAACTATACTGTATATGATTATACCTTACAGCCAATAGTAGCCGAAAATACAATCAGGGACGTGTTTTTAAACGAAGAAGTTTACGTTGATGGTACCGATTATGTAGGAAACGTAGAATATCATTACGATGCAGAGTATTTTAGTGGAGAGTTTAGTTGGCAACAAACTTATTTAAGTATGTTGCATAATCCCGAGGGGTATTGCCAAAATCTGAATTATGTTATTCTTAATTATTTCCGTCGCGACCACTTAGGCAACAACCGAGAGGTATGGCGAGCACCATTCAGTGTAGGCAGTACAAACTATGCAGCCACCACCACACAACGCACTCAATATTACCCAAGCGGTTTACCTTGGGCAAGTAACGCGGGCGATAATCCGTGGGTGCAGCATAAAAAATTTAATGGCTGTGAATTCATTGAAATGCATGGATTGGATGTAACAAATTTAGGTAACAGAAGTGTTCATAATGCCAAAAACCGCTTCGACACAATGGACAGGTTTTGTGAAAAATTCCCTTGGCAATCACCTTATGTACATGCAGGGAATAATCCGGTGAATTATGTGGATGTAAAAGGAGATAGTGCTGCGGTTTTATTATATCCCGGAGCTGTTGGACATATGGCGATACTAATTCAAAATGACAATGGTAAATGGTCATATTATTCGGTAAATGGAGATGATTTATACAAATCAACAAATGGTTTGCTTGGTAATAAGAAATTCGATGAAATTGGGACAGTTGAGTTTAACAGCCCTGCAGATTTTCTTAAAAGTGAGTTTAATCAGTTATCAAACAAAGAAAATGATACAGAAAAGGCAAATTATGAATTTTCAGAAGCTTATATCTTGCCTGCAACAAAAGATCAGGATAAAAAGATGTCAGAGACTTTTGAAAATATAAGTAAAAAAAAATACGATGTATTTACAAATAATTGCGCAACTGCAGTTCAAGAAGCATTAGCATCTGTTGGGTATAAGATAACTACTAAGGATTATGTTCCAATAGGTATGTATGGTACTAGTTATACAACTATTGAAACCAAACCCATACGACCAAATACAGCTTTCAACACCATTATTAAAAACAATCCTCAAGGTATTCATCTAAAACTTTATAGAAAATGATATTGAATAAAAAATCTATCATAAAGTTCATTGCTTTATGTTTAATAGGCTACTTAGTTTACAAATGTGATATTCCTTTAAACACCAAACCAGGCACAATAACACTTGACACTAAAGAAGATGTTTTTAAGACACAGAGAAGTTTATGGGTTTATAAACCTGACGTAGATTCATTATTAGTACAAGATAGTCTTAGAGATATTTGTTTTAAGTTTAAGGATATTTTCGCCTATGACAGTCGGTATATTAACAATATCCACATTCACTTTTTTGCTCCTTGGGCTATAGTTGATTATAGTAATTATAAACTAAAATTTGTTACAGTTACTACAGAATACTTACAACTTGAAGATAAAGAAGACATACGTGTTGGTATAGCTTTCTCTATATCAGGCAATCCAAAATCGGATAATATAAAAGATTTCCGTCATGCATGGTCTTCCGATGATTCAATAAAAGGAAACTCTTACATTCAAACAAAAATTAAGTATCCACTCCCTGATACGCTTTATTTAATAATTTGGGGGAGGTCAGATATTTATTTGCCATATTCAATATACAAAACTTTACCTGACTCTACTCGTTACGACAAATTTAGTTCAAAATACAATAATGGGCAAATGAAACTTGCACAAATAAAATTTATTTTAACTGATAGTGTTATTAATCATAAATCACCAAAAGGCATAAAAAGAAAACTTATTATACCCTGGGTTACAAAGCTGTAAAAGTTATGTGCCTGATTTTGCGTTAAAAAACGATGA
>JAURYY010000373.1 GCA_030653695.1 Paludibacter sp.
GGATGAATAAAACTCGCAAACTAAACTGAGGGAAATTTATAAAATGAACGAGAATTTAGCCCTAAATGGTGAAATTTTCAAAAAAACAACGAAAAATTTCAAGAAAAATATATCCGCTGAATTAGTTGCGGATTCAAGGTAAAATAAAAGTGGATGTATTTCTTTGGAAATTTATCCACTTTTTTTGTGCCCGTTTTTTCCAACTAAATATTATGATTATTTTCCAGAATGGTGGAATACTTGGTGATTTTAGGTTTACTTTACCAAAATAAAATTTGGATATTTTTTGGTGACTAATAGACATGATTGTTCTAACTTCAAGTCCCCTTTAGGGGAACCAACGGTCAGCGACCGACGGGAGATAATTAGTGGCGGTTAGAAAAAAATAATACCGCCCAAGCCACTTACGGTGGGGTGAATTACTTTCGTCAATGATAAGTTTTATAAGTTAGCAAAGAAGAATTATTTGTTTTTTCGTCAAATATTAAACGTTTTGCAATTGAACTTCTGCAATTTCGTTATTATCTGGTACGAATAATTTTTAATATCTTTGCAGTGCCGTTCTTCAAAGTGGTTTTCAATGTTGAAATTCACAAATCACCCCAGTTTTTTCAGGTTTTTGATGAACAAAAAACTCACAGCTGATTATGTTCCCAATTTTAGATGAATATCATCTTTTTCTGAAACTCGAAAAAGCCTTGTCGGAGAATACGATTGAGGCTTACGAAAATGATTTGATGAAATTAACGGTATATTTGTCGGACGCTCACATTAGTCCCGAAGAAGCAACAACGGCGCATTTACGCGATTTTATTGTTGAAATCAGCGATCTGGGTATTCATCCGCGGTCACAAGCCCGCATTTTATCGGGCATCAAATCGTTTTATCATTTTCTGATTTACAAAAACAAACGCGATGACGACCCGACCGAATTACTCGAAAGTCCGAAAATCGGGTTGCGGCTTCCCGAAGTTTTATCGGTAGAAGAAATTGATAGCATTATCGCCGCCATCGATCTTTCGAAACCTGAAGGACAGCGAAATAAAGCAATTATTGAAACACTTTACGGCTCAGGATTGCGGGTGTCGGAATTGACCGGACTGCAAATGTCGAATATATATATGGATGAAGGTTATATGCTTGTGGAAGGAAAAGGGAGCAAGCAGCGGCTTGTTCCTTTATCGTCGCCGGCTATTAAACAAATCGGACTCTGGAAAATTGATCGCAACAATCTGAATGCAAAAAAAGGAGCCGAAGATATTTTGTTCCTTAACCGGAGAGGCGCAAAACTTACCCGTGCCATGATTTTTACCATTGTTAAAGATTTGTCGGCAAAAGCAGGTATCCGAAAAAATGTTAGTCCGCATACTTTCAGGCATTCATTTGCCACCCATTTGCTCGAAAATGGTGCGAATCTGCGTGCCATTCAACAACTGTTAGGTCACGAATCGATAACCACGACCGAACTTTACACCCATATTGATGTACATTTTCTCAGAAAAACAATTCTCGAATGTCATCCTATGTATCAGAAAAAATAAAGCATGAGACTAAATTTTCCTTTTAAAAATATTTTTGCCCGCTTAGTGCTATTCATGCTTACAGTATTGATCAGTTCTCCTTTATATGCACTCGAAACAATTGTAGTAGGTCAGGTGCTGAACAGTATTGATAGAAATCCTATTCCGGAAGTAAATATTTTTTACAAAAACACCAACACTGGCGTGAAAAGTAACGAGGATGGTTATTTTATGATACGAACGTTGGATGACAAAGCAACGACCTTGGTGTTTTCGTGTGTTGGGTTTCGGCGAAAAGAACTTAAGATAAAACCAGGTCAAAGCGTTGGAATACAAGTGCAGATGAACGAAGAAAACACAATTTTGCAGGATGTTTTTGTTGTTCCCGGAGCCAATCCTGCCCTCGAATTGATGAAAAAAGTTCGTAACCTCAAAGCGGCTAACGATTATACACAGTATCCGAATTTTAGTTTGAAACGGACTGAACAGGGATTGGTTTTGCTCGGAAAAGTGAGCCAGCGAAGTGTTAATAGACACATTTACAGTCAATTGACCGAATGTTCGATGGCAGGAAAAGATACTTCGCTGATCATTCCACTTTACATGACCGAAAGCATTTACGAAATCAAAGGAAAGAATAAGAGATTGATTGCTGAAAATAAATTTTCGTCGACAATAAAAAGTGAGGTTTTAATCAAACAATTATTAGGAGAAATTCAGACCAATGTAAATTTCTATGAAAATTCAATTTTACTTTTAGGAAAAAACATGATCAGTCCGCTCTCGGGATCGGGAAATATTTACTATAATTTTTATCTTGCCGATAGTTTATATAAGGAATCGAGTAAAATTTATCAAGTCAATTTCAGAACGAAAAACCCTAAAAATCTGACTTTTAACGGAAAGATGCAAATTGACTCGGCTACTTGCGCACTTGTCTCGATGAAAGCTGAATTATCGGAACAAGCAAACCTGAACTACATACACAAGTTGTATGTTTCGCAAAATTTCGAAAAGGAAAATAATTCGTTTTGGACATTGAAAGATGAAGTCATCGCCATGAACCTGACTTATGAGATCTTAGCTGACAGCCTACATCCCAAGCCTGAAATATTCCTCCGAAACAGTGCAGTTTGCAGCACCACCGATACCATAACCAAACGGGAAGAAAATTTTGCCGGAAGCGGATATGAAAAAATTGAGTTAGACGACCGACTGTCAATATTAAACGACACCCGCATACTGAGAATTGCCAAATGGATTGCCGATGTGGCAATAACAGGTTATATTCCGGCAGGAAAACTCGAAATAGGCAAAATTCAGCAGATCATGCGTGTAACCGACATCGAAGGCTTGCGACTTACATTACCGCTGCGAACCAACGAAAAGCTGATGAAAAACTTATGTCTTGGTGGTTATGCTGGCTATGGATTTCGAAATCGGAAATTGAATTATTCGGGCTATGCGCAACTGAAAATAAATGAAAAGTATAACAGTATAATTGATATCGGCTACACCAACGATTTCAGGCGAATAGATTATAATTACAATAATTTTCTATTGTACGAAAATCCCCTTGTTACAGGCGATGTTGATATAGTAAATACAATTTTTGGTTTCAGATCGGCACTAAAAATGAGTGAGCGAAAAGACTTTTCGGTTTCATTCACAACTGATTGGACGAAAGATATTGAATCGAAACTATATTTCCGGTCCAATCAAATTTTTTCAGGGGCGGATTTGCCAATGGTGCACAATGGTAATGATATGCATTCAATATCATATCAGACGGTTACTGCTTCAACACGTTTTTCGTTCGATGAAAAGACTTATGAAAATCATTTTCAAAGGATTTACATTTCAAACTTCAAACCAGTACTTTATGCAAGAATTGAAGCCGGTCGGTTTCAAACAGGTCAGGAGAATGGAAATTTTGCAAAACTGACGGGCACTTTAAAGCAAAATGTAAAATTACCAATCGGTAACTGGACTTACCTGCTTCAGGGTGGATGGTTGCTCGGAAAAGTCCCCTATCCTTTGCTCGAAATACCAACCGGCGACAAAACTTTCGGGTATAGTTTCAATAAGTTTAGTCTTATGTACAATATGGAATATGCGATGGACAAGTATGTTTTAATGCACAATGAGTTAATGTTGAATGGGTTGATTTTAAACCAAATACCTGTAATCAAACTCCTGAACTTGAGAGAAATATTTTCGTTAAAAATGCTTTACGGTGTTTTAAATAACGACCATAGCAGTATGCTTGATTATCCCGATTATCTGAAGCCATTGAATAAACCTTATGTGGAAGCCGGCATTGGAGTAAGTAATATTTTTCGAATTCTTACACTGCAGTCGGTGTGGCGATTAGCGAATATAAATGAACCCGGAACGTCCCAATGGAGATTACTGGCAAGTTTACGTATTGGATTTTAAGTGCCGGAACACTCAACTTTCGAAAATATTTTACTTAAAAACACATCGTCTTTCAATTTCTTACTTATCTTTGTGAGTTTAAATTATATGATAACAATATATAAATCTATGGAAACAAACGAGTTAAAAATTGCAATTATCGGAGCAGGCAATATGGGCGGAGCCATTGCTCGCGGTTTGTCAAGAGGAACGCTTGTAGATACTAATAAAATATTTGTAAGCGATATTTCTGAAAAAAATCTGAATGATTTGAAAGTTTTTTCCGCTGAAATATCGGTCAGTAAATCGAATAAAGAAATTATCGAAAATGCTGCAATAATTATTTTAGCAGTAAAACCATGGCTTATCGAAACGGTTGCAAAAGAAATTGTCCATAAAATAGATTATAAAAAACAAATGATTGTTTCAGTTGCAGCCGGGGTTGATTTTGAAAAATTAGCAGATTTTTTCGATACCGATGCCACCATGTTTCGTGTGATTCCGAATACAGCTATCGATGTATTACAAAGTGTTTCGACCATTGCATCCCTCAATGCTTCGAGAGAACAGGAAAGTATGATCCTGTCGCTTTTCGGGGAGCTGGGCAAAGTTTTTCTCGTTCCCGAAACACAATTAAATGCCTACATGTCGTTATCGTCCAGTGGAATTGCTTATGCCTTCCGTTATATTCGCGCAGCCATCGAAGGTGGTGTCGAAATGGGCATTTATCCAAATACAGCCCAAGAAGTGGTGATTCAGACTTTGCGTGGCGCTATTGAACTTCTCGAAACCAATGAATCGCACCCCGAAGTTGAAATTGACAAAGTAACCACACCCGGCGGAATCACCATCAAAGGATTGAACGAAATGGAAGCGAACGGATTTACAAATGCTGTAATTAAGGGATTGAAGGCATCGCACCTACCATAAAACCATACATCAACTATCTCAACGGAGATTGTAAACAACCCAACTGCCAATTTATTTCGAAGTCGTTTTTTTTTACATTTACTTTTTTTGCGTAAAATTTTCACAAAAAATAAATAAAAACACAAATTATTATGAAGATAATCAACCTCTCGGAAAACAATTCCATACTGAACCATTACCTGAGAGAAATCCGTTCGGTCGAAATTCAGGGCGACTCGATGCGTTTCAGGCGAAATATGGAACGGATTGGCGAAATTATGGCGTACGAAATGAGTAAAACCATGGCTTTTGTGGAAAACAATGTAAAGACTCCGCTCGGTATTGCTCCAACCAATGTAATTGAAGAAAAAATTGTAGTTTCAACAATTTTACGCGCCGGACTTCCTTATCATCAGGGCTTTTTAAACTATTTCGACTGGGCCGAAAACGCATTTGTTTCGGCATACCGTAAATACAAAGATGCATTGAAATTCGATATTCATATCGAATATATAGCCTCTCCCGACTTGACCGGAAAAACACTGATTATAACCGACCCGATGTTGGCAACGGGCAGTTCGATGGAATTGGCTTACGGAGCATTGATCACCAAAGGAATGCCTGCGAATGTGCATATTGCTACTGTTATTGCCAGCAAACAAGCGGTTAGATATCTTAAGAAATATTTTGCAGGGTCTGAAATTATACTTTGGGCAGCAGCCATCGATCCCGATTTAAACGAACATTCTTACATTATTCCCGGATTAGGGGATGCCGGCGATTTGGCTTTTGGTGAGAAATTATAGAAGACATTAGAACCATCCCGATAGCGTTCGACTGAGCTCACGCCAAAGTATAACGGGACAAAAAGCAAAGACGATGCAAGCTTGTCAATTCAATTTTATACCTGAAATGTAAGTTATTTTTGACTTTTTTATAAAAAAACCTTCTGATAAAAACTATCAGAAACCTGTATTTGTAACTGTCTATCTGTTTGTGCGAAAACGCTACGGTTAAATTTTTGTTTTTGTCCCCTTGTGCCAATCGGACTATGTTTTTCAGGTTTTTGTTGTGTCTGTTTTGGAAAGATAGTTTTAGGTCATATACATAGCTTTCAAATTTCGACTTCAATATCATGCGTGTTTGTGCATGTTCTTTTTCCAATTCAGGATTGGTGCATAACACATAACGTTGTCCATCGTCTTCTATCTCTACTAAACTCTTCGCGAACATGTCTAACCGGATGGTTCCGTCTTTAACCAAACTCCGAATTTCATCCGTACTCAACCCTGTTATGTAGTTCACGCCCTCTTGGTCGCATTGTTCCATTTGCTCTAAATTGTAACGTATGCGCATCCCTCTGTCGCCTACAAACACGATGTTTTTGGCTCCAAACTCCTGCTTTATTTTTCGTGTTTGCCCAATGACGGTAGCGTGATCATTCTCATTGCCATCGAAAGCCTGAATACTCAGCGGAAAACCATCGTTGTTGGTTATAAGTGCGATAACGATTTGTTTCTTGCCTTTTTTGCCATCTCGGTTGTAACCATAATCGGCTAACAGATTTTGTGTACCCTCAAAATACGAACTTGTTATGTCGTACAGATAAACCTCATCGCATTGTTTTTTGTGATAAATGTTCCATTTTCGCTCTATTTTACCCTGCACATACAACAAGTCGCCCAAAACATCGTATAAATCTCCAATTTTCAAGGTGCTTAAATCAATGTGTAGCCGCCTGGCGATTTCTTGGTTACGCTGTATCCAATTGAAGATGCACAGCTTGCTGCCACGGGTTACTATCTTGCCGATTATCATCAACATCACCAATTTTGCCCTTTCGCCAAGTATCGTTTCCAAAGCCTGATTAATTCTTAGTCGTTCTAATAAAGTTATCAGAACAAATACAAATCCGTAGTCAATGCTTCTTTCTACTGAAATGTCTTTGAGCGAGATCATTAATTCCCTTTCCTCACCATTCCGTAATGCGTTCCTTATTGCCAGAACAACATCGCTTGGGAAAGCCGTTAGATTGGCTACTACCTCTGTCTTAATCTTGCCGTTTTCCCTGTACTTTTTGCATAGTAAAGGATAGGTGTAGCTCTTGCCGCTTTTTTTGGATGTGCAGTTTTGTATATACATGCCGCAAAAATAATGTTTTATGTGCTACTATTAAGTATATAATAAGTTACATTACATTTATTTAAACATTTATATTATTAGCTACATATAATATTAATATCGTCTGTAATTACTATCAATGCTGGAATTTTGCGTTTAAAATGCGTTTTAAAATGAACTTAGCACAAAAAAATGAATTTGCCTACTATTATTTTTTTAGCAAATCGCGAATTTCGCCAAGCAACACTTCTTCATTCGAGGGGGGAGCAAGAGCTTCAGGAGCAGCAGGTGCAGCCTCTTCTTTCTTTTTAAACGAACTCATGCCTTTTATGGCCATAAAAATTGCAAAAGCAATGATTAAAAAGTCAAATGTAACCTGAATAAAATTACCGTAATTCAATGTTGCTGCAACTTTTTCGACTCCATCAACCATCTCTGCAGGTTTTATAACCCACTTTAAATCGGTGAAATTAACTCCGCCAACTAATAATCCAATTAACGGCATCACAATATCGGCAACAAAAGAAGATACAATTTTACCAAATGCGCCGCCGATAATTACAGCAACTGCTAAATCAATAACATTACCCCTCATTGCAAATGCTTTAAATTCTTTCATTAAACTCATAATAATTTATTTTTAAAATGGTTTTGAGAACTAAAAAAATATAAATTCATTGCAAAGTTACCTAAATTCAAGTGTTAAACGCAACTTTTAACAGATTGAGATTTTTTCGATTATATATTTTTTAGGAAAAGAGGAAGAAAGATTCCTTCCCCTTTTCACTAATGGAATAAATGTTCGACCTTTGCATCCTCAATCGCCA
>JAURYY010000374.1 GCA_030653695.1 Paludibacter sp.
TGGCGATTGAGGATGCAAAGGTCGAACATTTATTCCATTAGTGAAAAGGGGAAGGAATCTTTCTTCCTCTTTTCCTAAAAAATATATAATCGAAAAAATCTCAATCTGTTAAAAGTTGCGTTTAACACTTGAATTTAGGAATCATAATAACTTGTATGAGGTCCAAATACAACAATACTTTTTTTGACATCTGGAAATTCACCAATGATTTTCCAACCTAATATATCTGCGAGAATAAAACCGGATATCGTTCTCATAATTAATACTTTCTATTATTTTCTGTTTGTTGTGATTAAAAAGGTTTCAAGATATTTTGAAGTAACATTTTATATTCGTACTGTATGAGTTTTTTTATTCGAAAAACTTCTAAAAAAATAGAAATATAATGATTTATTATCACCGCATTACAAAAATACGGACTACTCAAAAACTTGAACTTTTGACTTAATACAGTGGACTCATTCATTGGGTTAATCTGATTCATTAGAGTATTTGTACTGTAAGATTAATAATTTGACCATATATGACTTCATAATTACGATCTATTAGTTTCAATTGAGAAATTTTCAGGATATTTTGCTGTAACATCTTTATACATTGTATTCACTTTGTCCATTACAGTTCTGACATTTTCATGCTCATCTATTACTCCTTTTATTCCGATTTCTTTCTTTTTGTAGTCAAGATAACCCACTACGATAGGAACATTTGCCTTGTTTGCCATATAATAAAAACCCTTATTCCATTTTATGACTTTAGCAAATGCTCCTTCAGGCGAAAGAACTATATGTAATGTCTGAGCTACTTCCAACATACGGGTCACTTGATAAATGGCATTACTACCTGTCACACCACGCACCGGAATGGAACCATACCATTTCAAGAAGATATTCATTGGGAAATAAAAGAGTTCCTTTTTCGATAAAAACCTATGTTTAATACCTATACTATTGAAATATAGTTTTCCAAATAAAGCATCATAATAACTAGTATGTGGTGCAAAAATGATGATACTCTTTTTGACAGCAGGGAATTCACCATTGATTTTCCACCCTAATAAATACTTCAATATAAAACTTGAAATCATAATTTATTGAGTTATATTTTTTATGTAAGAAATCAAATCACCAACAGTCTTAATTTTATACAACATATTATAGTCAATAGTGATTTTTAGTTTAGACTCTAAGTCAAAGCACAATTCAACTACATCAAGATTGTCTAATTTTAAATTTTCTTCAAGTAAGGAGTCAATATAAATATCAGATACTTTACTATCAGATACTTCACTTATTCTTTTAATAATTATTTCTTCCATATTTAATTATTTTTTATGACCCGATATTACATTTTTGATTCTGAGATTTAGAAGATCAGCTTGACAACAGCTCTGTGAGAGTTGACAGATTCTATGATTAGTCGTTTTTATGAGAAAACCAAAACTATTTCCATCCCAATAAATTTAAGAGAATATAATCAGATATTATTTTTCATAATTAATTTTCATAGCTTTTTTAAAAGAACCGCCCCACTTGAATATCCACCGCCGAATACAGAAATAACAATTGAGTCATTTTTCTTAAATTTTTTCCAATTTTGGGACAATACGATGGGAGTGCTTGCCGAACCTGTATTGCCATGTTGTTCAATGTTAGTGAGTAAACAGGATGATTCTATATTTAATTTTTTTGCAACATAATCTGAAATTCTGGAATTTGCCTGATGAGGAATAAAATAGTTTAAACGGTTAACGGGAAGGTTATTTCTGTTCAATATCTTTTTAGTTTCTTGTATCATATAGATGCAAGCAAATTGAAAAACGTCCCTTCCGAAAGGCATCCTCAGTCCACCATTATTAGGCTTTAAACAAACAGCATCAATGCTTTTCCCAATATGTCCTAAACCGGTTGTATTCATATCAAGCACTTCCATATCTTCATCGGAATATCTTTCGTTGGTAATAAATACTGCGGCAGCTCCATCGCCCCATAAAAAATTTGATTTATTATCAGTTTCGTCATTGTAAGCACTGTTATTTTCTGAAATAACTATTAATGCCTTACTTGCTTTATTATTGGCAAAATAGCAGTCAACTACTTCAATTGCATTAACAAATGAAGAGCAAGCAGAATCTATGGTAAAACATTTTGTGTTGAATATATTAAACTCTTTTTGTATTGCATGAGCTAATGTACCTACAGTATCATGTGGTGTATAAGTTGCACCTATAATTAAGTCTATTTCATTTATTGGAATGGTAATTTATGCAAAGCTTTTTTAACTGCTTCAATTGCCATTGAATTTGTGTTCTCGCCAGGTTGAATACGTCTTCTTTGGTGAATCCCGCTTTTTGAAATTATATCCTCATTGGAAATGCCATAATTTGCAGTAAAATAAATGTTTGGCACTACAATTTCTGGGATATAATGGGATATATGATTTATGATCATAATTAATTTTTCAGTTTAGCGAGTTGTTCACTTGTTTTTCCGTATCTCGTCTCTCTTGTTTGATAATTGTGTATAGCTTTATAAAATTCATCTTTATCAAAATCAGGCCAAAGGGTTTTGGTAAAATATAACTCAGTATATGCTATTTCCCATAGCAAAAAATTACTTATGCGATATTCTCCACCTGTTCTTATTAGTAGTTCCGGATCAGGAATATTTGCAGTGGAAAGATATTTACTGAAAACGTTATCTGTTATATCCGAAAGAACTATTTTTTTATTTTCAATATCTTGGCAAATTTTCCTTGCTGCTGAAGTAATATCCTGTTTTGAACCATAGTTTAACGCCAATACCAGAGATAGTCCTGTACTTTGAGATGTGGCTTTAATGGCGTGATTAAGCATTTTTTGAACGGTAACAGGCAAAGAAGTGGCATCACCAATCGTTAGTAAGCGCACATTATTTTTCTTTAAGGGTTCTAATTCAGTGCTAATTGAAGATATCAGAATAGACATTAATGCTTGTATCTCTGCCTCTGTCCGTTTCCAATTTTCTGTTGAAAATGTGTAAAGTGTAAGATAATTTATGCCTATTTCAGATGCAACTTCAACAATCATTCGAACAGAATCAACCCCACATTCATGCCCAAAAGTCCTTTTCTTACCTTTGTTTTCAGCCCATCTACCATTTCCGTCCATAATTATGGCAACATGTTGAGGAATTCTTTCTTTATCAATCAGTTCATTTTCTGACATATAATTTTACTTTAGAAATAAGTGTAAACAACTTATTGAAATTATTAGGTAGATTGCTCTTTTATTTTTTTTTCGATATAGTTGCTAAGACTTTCAACGCTAAGCACTTGAGGAATCATTTCCTCCGAAATCGAAATGTGAAATTTTCTTTCAACTTCAAGAATAATCTCAACTTCGTCAAGACTGTCAGCACCTAAATCTTTAAAAGTAGAGTCAGGTTTAATCTCAGTTTCAGAAATTAACAGCATATCCACAAGAATATCAGATACAATAGTTTTTATCTCTTGCTGGTTCATTTTGTTTTAATGTTGAGTGTTGATTATTGTTTTAATTTTCTAACTGTAAAATCGTCATCTGTCAACCCAGTGTCGTATTTAACATCCGACATTTGCATTTTAGTTTTATGGTTTTTCTTTAAGTCGGTCATTTCAATTTCCTGAGCATTCCAGTAATTGCCAATTTTTTTAAAGGTGTATTTTGCTACTTTTATTTTAGTGTTTCCTTTGTCGTAATACTCCATAGATTCAGGATAATAGTTGACTTTGTTTACTGTTAAAACTACTTTTGAATAATCTGAACCTAATTTTGGAGTTAATTCAAGCACAAAAACATCATTTTCTGTTTTAAGTAATTTAGGCGTAAATTTTTCTGCAAAAGATTTTGCTTCCATATCGTCGTAAGAGAAATCGGTACCCGCAAAATTTTGGTTTTTGGCACTGGTTGCAATTCTTCTTTCTTTACCAAAAGCAGGCAAGTACAAATACATAATATTATCAGGGAGTGATAAAACAGAAATACCAGCTTGAGAAGCAGGTGCTGTGAATCTGAACATTCGTTTGTCTATTCCTTTTTGTTGAATAGTTGCTTCTCTACTTTCCTGCTTTCCTGCTTTATCAACCAGAATAATTTTATTCTTGTCCACCATGTCTTTAGGAGAATACATTACATTGTCCATTTTTTTTAGAATGGATGTAGCATCTTGTGCGTTTAAAGAAAATAAGTTTCCTGCTACGATTAATAAGGTTAAAGCTACTGTTTGGATTTTTAAGTTTTTCATTTTTGCTTGAATATTAAATATTATTTGATTATTTTGGAGCTATTTTTTTTTCTTCTGCTATCGAGAATAAGTATAACAGGTAAAAGAGTAAGAGACCCAAAACCAGAACCAAACATGCTGATTGTAACTAAAAGACCAAAGTTCTGAAGTGGGACAATTTGGGAGAAGAGTAATACAAGAAAACCAGCTGATACAGAAATTACATTAATAATTACAGCTTTTCCACTTATCAGTATTGTGTCTTCCAACGCCAAATCTATATCTCCTTTTTCTTTCAGTGCATGATTGAAGTGAGTAATAACGTGGATAGAATAGTCAATACCAATACCGAGTGCGATACTTGCTACAAGAACAGTTGCAATATCCAGCGGTATGCCAAAGACACCCATAAAACCGAATAAAACTGCAATAGTTGCAATTATCGGAATGGTGGCATATACGCCTTTAGAAAATGAGCGTAACATCAAACCAACAATAACAAGTACCAGTGAAATGGCTAAAATCAAACTGCTTACCTGACTTTTTAAAAGGCTTTTGTTTAGTTGATTGTAAACTGTAGGCATTCCTGTAACTTCAATTTTGCATTTGTCGGTTGAATTTTGAGCTACAAAATCGTTCATGTATTTGTCAAAATCTTCCATGGATTTACTGTCAACCGAAGCAAATTTTGATTGAATGATTCCTTGGTCAAGATTCTCTGTTACAAGTTGTGACATGATGTCCTGTCCGTCTAATAAGAACCAGAGTTGTTCAATTTTTGCTTTTTCGTTGGGAATTAATTTTCCTTCCCCCATAACCCCGTTCATTTCTATTACCAAATCAGCGACTGATTGAGTTGTTGAAATAGCTGGGAATTTCTTCATGTAATCCTCCGTTTTAATCATCATTTTTAAAACTTGAGGACTTTGTATATCGCCTTTAAAGGAGACAAATACAGGCAATGAACCTCCAAATTTTTTCTGCATTATACCCTCCGAAACTCTGGTCGCATTATCCTTTTTAAAATAATCGGCCATGTTTACGCTGGTTTTGATAAAAAACATACCTCCTATACTTAATAAAATTAAAACAGACCAAAATTCCATTATGTATTTTGGGTGTTTAAATAATAGATTTACAAGTGGTTGTAAAACGTACCTGGTAAGTTTAGATTCTCTTGCAGAAGTTAAGTCTTTTTCGTTTTTGTTTTTATACACAGAAAATACTGAAACGATAGCAGGAACAAAGGTGATTGATAAAATGAATGATATAGCAACACCGATAGAGGTGAATAAACCAAAGTCACGAATGATGGTAAGGTAAGAGCCGAAAATAAATGATATGAAACCAATAGCTGTAGTGACGGCAGCTAAAAATACGGGCAAAGCAATGTATGAAAGTGCCTGAATAATAGCTTTTCGGCGATTATTGTGAAAAGTTTGATTAATTCGATTTATTACATGTATAGTATATGCACTACCAACTGCAAGCAGAATGATTGGTATTTCATTTGAAATCATGGTTAATTCATAGCCAGCCAAAACCATTATCCCGAGTGTCCAAATAACTGAAATACCTGCTACTAACAATGGCAAGACAACACCCTTCACAGAACGAAAACTTATCAGTAGTACTATTGCGATTAGTAAGAAAACAATAGGTAAAAGCCAGATAATATCGGCCATGATTAAATCAGATATATCATTCATCATCATGGGTAATCCACCAAAGTACAGTTTCTCGGGTAAATTAAGCGAAGCAACTTTATTTTTTACGTCTTTTGCAACTGCCTGTTTATCACAATCATGTAAAAATGTAAACATGATCAGAGTTGCTGTACCATCGGCTGAAACGACAGTCCCTTTGTACATTTCTTTTGAAAACAAGTAAGCTTTCAAACTGTCTAATCCTTGTTTTGTATCCGGCAAATTATATTCATCAACGAGCTTTCCTATTTCAATACCTCCATCGGCATTTTTAATATCAATTACGTTTGTCAGGCTTGTTACAGTTGAAATGCCTTGGGTAATTTTTAAACTATCCGTTATTTGTTTAATGTGTTGCAAAACATCTGTTTTAAAAATATTATCAGTTTCTAAAACAATCATTCCCATATCATTTCCACCAAATTGTGTTCCGATATTTTTGTACAAAGCCGCAGCCGGATCATCGTCGGGTAACGAACTAATAATGTCGGAGTTGATTTTAATATTTTTCAACTGATAACCAAAAACGGCAGTTAATCCAAGAACGGCAATAATTATGAACCATTTGAATTTAATTATTGCTTCTGCTAATTTATTCATTTTATTAATAATTTAATTATTTGTACTTAAATTGTTTTATAGTCAGTTTTATTGAAAAAAAAAACATTGTCATTTATATGAAATGTATTTCAGTTATGAAGTAAGTTAATTATTTTGTAAGTCTTAGTTGTTTACACTTAAATCGTTTTTCAGTCAGCTTTTAAAAAATTATTTAGCCATACCTTTTGTCAATATTCCAATTAAACCATCAAAGTGAGGCGCATAATTTTCATATTTATTTTGCAGAAAAAAGGGAATTTCAAGCCCTTTTAATACCATAACAAAAACATCTATTATAACAATTATATTGCCCAAATTAGAAAATTCTTTATTATCAGTTCCCTGCAAAATTATTTTTTTTAAACTTTCCTTTTCCCATTCATCAAATTCCGTTCTTATATCATCAATGAAATTGAAATGTTCATAAAAATCAGCTTTCAGCGTTTCGTGATAATTTGCAGCATAATTTAATACTTTCATTCTTTTAATAAAATATTGCTTTATTTTTTCTGAAGCATTTAAATCAGGATTACTAACTATGATTGCCAACTGATTTTTTAAGGTTGTCAACTCTATGGATACTACTTCTTTAAATAAATCCTCTTTACTTGAAAAGTGATAGTATAATGAGCCTTTCGCTTTACGCGACATTTTAGCAATTTCGTCCATAGAGGTTTTGTAAAACCCAAAGCGACTAAATAATTTAGTAGCAACAATTAAAATTGAATCTTTGGTAGCATCATTACTCATACTTTATGGTTTATTTGACTATAATTGTTTTATGGTACAAAAATACAAATAACTTTTTAAAAAGCAAAGTATTTAAGGTTATTTATTGAGTCCACTCCGATAAGTATGATTTTTTGTAAAGTTCCGTGTTTTTGACCCCCAAACCCCCAAATGGGGGCTTTAAGAGTGAAAGTAGGAAGTTTTTTGAATTGAGAATATTTTTCATACTGCTCATTTTCAAATATTTATAGTTTTAACAAACTGCGTCTTAGAACCCCCATTTGGGGGCAGGGGGTTAAAGTTGGTTATCGG
>JAURYY010000375.1 GCA_030653695.1 Paludibacter sp.
TGGCGATTGAGGATGCAAAGGTCGAACATTTATTCCATTAGTGAAAAGGGGAAGGAATCTTTCTTCCTCTTTTCCTAAAAAATATATAATCGAAAAAATCTCAATCTGTTAAAAGTTGCGTTTAACACTTGAATTTAGGAAATTTAAACAGTCAAAATAAATAATTTCCTGATATTTCTACTCTGCCAGATTAAAAAGGTATAGTTAACTTTATAATTGACAATGCTAATTTACACACCGTCCATAATTACTTCAATAATTATTAAACGAGCGTAAACCAACGGCAAACTACACAAAGTGAATGTATTAAAAATTTATTTTCGTGTAAATTAGCGTAATTCGTTGACTGAAAAAAAATTTGCTGCAAACCAGCGATCAACGACCAAAGGGAGATGAATACCGACATGCGAAACTTGTTTCGATTCAATCGCAATTTCGTTTGACAACTAAAAAAAACAATTATTTACTCATGAATTTCAGAAGTTTAGTTATCTTTTTTGTATCGTTGATGGCACACGGAGCTTTTGCCGAAAATATTAATGTTTACAGTTATCCTAATGCGTCAAATCGAGTTGTTTTCGGGACAGATGTATTAACAAAATCATTGAAGTCTGCCGGATATAAAGTCGAGCAGAATGTTCCCCGAACGAAATATTCCAAAGAAAAAACGTTGATTGTTATCGAAAAAAATGACCCATCGTTGAAATCGGTGTTGAAAAAACTCAACATTCAGTTACCCGACTTGATGAAAAAGGAAGGTTTTTATGGAATCGTACATGAAAGGAGCCGAAGATGATTTTGACATTATTAAAGAACAGCAATATAATCCGGCTACTTATTTAACAGCCAAACCTACTGCCGGGAACTTTTTGGCATGGAAAGATTTCGTCGATCAAGTTCAAACAAATAATATTGCCAACAATGCAAATTATCAGAAAATTCAGGGGAAAAACGCCGATGGCACAATTAATTCAAGTTTTTCGAATTTGTTGGATGTGGAAAATTACATCGATTACATGTTGATTAACTATTATATTGGTAATCTGGATTGGAATAAAAATAACTGGACCGCTGCTCGAAACCGCAAATTGAACGAAACTGGTTTTCGATTTTTCTGTTGGGATGCCGAAAACTGTATGACAACTATCGGCATCAATATTATTACTACTGAAGCAACATCAACAAATCCGGCTATTTTCATTCAGTATCTTATCAAAAATTCAGATTTTAAAATATTACTTGCCGACAGGATTCAAAAACACCTGCTGAATGCCGCCGGGACGTTAACACCTGCAGCTGCAGTTGCAAGATATATAAAATTGGCTGATGAAATTGATATGCCCATTATTGCTGAATCGGCTCGTTGGGGCGATTGTATCGGCACACTTTATGCCAAAAATTCACATTGGACACCCCGCAAACAAAGGTTATTGACCAATTATTTTCCATTCCGAACCGACACGGTGATTAAACAATTACGAAATGCGGGCTATTTCCCAACCGTTCAAGCACCCACTTTTACACACTATGGAGGAACGATTACTTCAGCTATAAATCTGGGAATGAGCACCAATTCGGGTACCATTTATTACACCACCGATGGCAGCGATCCGAGGACTTCAATAACCGGAACAGTAACCGCTTCATCCAAAACTTATACGAATACTTTCAGCGTAGGAAGCAGCTTTACAGTGAAAGCACGCGCGAAAACCAGCACAGAATGGTCGCCAATTACCGAAGCCGCTTTTGTTTATGCAGGTCCGAGTGCAGTCGAAATTCCATTAACAGAACAGTTGGCTTTCGGAAATTACCCGAATCCGTTCAGCGAATCGACACGTGTGCATTTGACCTTGCCTTACGACAGTGAATTACAAATTGATATTTACAGTATTGATGGTCGGCTGGTTAAACAACTATTTAAAGGAAAAGGGCTGAGCGGTTACAATCAGTTTGATTGGACTCCGGCGAATACTGAAAGTGGAGTTTACATCTGTCGAATACAGTTTCAGTCGCAAAATTATTATTTGAAACTGATGAAAAAATAATCTGTCGCGTACAAATTGTAATCGATGGGGCAGATGAATTAATCTTGGCGAATATTGAAAAATATGTTATGGTTCAAATGCTGGTTTTTTTTAACACATGATTAAAACGGGTGTAAACCATCAGATTAAACAGGTTTTTCATGTTGGTTTTGGTGTCGAAAATCCGGCTTGCCACCGATGATAAACTATAAAAATCTTTATTGGCTTTTATAGTGGCTTCGGTCAGTTGTTCCGGAGTCATCAGTTTTGGTCTGAAAGCTGCATGATTGTAACGGTAATCGGGATGATTCCACCAGTGACCATCGTACAGCAGGCGGTCTTCACTTTTAAACTGTTCGTACACTTTAGTTCCCGGATAAGGCATTAAAACATGAAAAAACGAAAGTGTGAATTTGTTTTTTATGGCAAATTCCACTGTTCTGTCAATGGTGTCATTTGTATCGAAATCGTTTCCGATCATAAAACTTGCCCAGGTCATAAACCCATAATCTCTTAAAATTTCTAACGCTTCCTTGTAATTATTAAAATTGCGCAGGTTCGGCGATTTGTTAAACCATTTCAGCGTGTTCGGGTTAATGGATTCGAAGCCGATTAAATTTCCCACGCATCCACTGTCGGTCATAAGTCGGAGTAATGCTTTGTCGTTAACCATGTCAATGCTCGACTGACTTGCCCACTTCACTTTCAGCGGAATAAGTTCTTTCAGAAAAACACTAAGTTCTTCTCTATTGGTAATCATATTGTCGTCAACAAAAAGAATCGTTTTCAGATTGTCTTTTTCAATTTCGTACAATACATCTTCCATTTTTCGGCATTGGTGAGCATGATGAAAAAATTTCGATACGGAGCAGAAAGTACAGTTATATTTGCAACCACGACTGAATTGTAGTAGCGATATCGGAAGATATTTTTTCCCTTTAAAAATATTTCGGTCGGGGTAGCAGCCATCCTGCGGAACTCCGAAAGGTGCGTTATAACGCGTTTTCAATTGTCCTTTTTTGTAATCTGCAATCATTTCGTCCCATATAGGTTCAGCATCACCAACCACTACCGAATCGGCATACAAAGTGGCTTCGTCGGGCAGTAGCGAAACGTGCATTCCGCCCAAAACCACTTTTACGCCACGTTTACGGTATTCACCCGCTATTTGGTAAGCCCTGCGTGCATTAAATGTATCGACGGTAATACATACCAAATCGGCTTTTTCATCGAATGGAATTGTTTCGAGCCGGTCATCATACAAAATTACTTGGTCGGGATGTTTTATTAAACCTGCAATGATAGCAAGTTGCAGAGGCTCCATACTTCCATCGTTGATATTGTAGCCGGTAATTACGTTTCCCAAACTGGGTTTAATGAGTGTGATTTTCATGATTTTTGGGATTTTAGGGTCAAGGGGCGAGACGTTAAGAATAATTATATTGTTGGAATTCAACTAAATGACTTTATTGTTATACAAACTTTACAAATCTTCAATCCCGATTCCCGTCCCGATAGCTATCGGGAATCGGGACGGGACAAACTTCAAAATGGGTTAAACTTTAAGACATAATTTTATCGGCAATAAAATGGTTTTATTATTAACATGCAAAAATATGAACAACTAAAAGGTATTCTTCTATGGTAATTCTTTTTAAAAAATATTGGGTGTAATCTTCCTTTTCACATAATGTCGGTAGTGGAAATTTACTCCCAACGAAAATAACAACATTTCAGGGTTTTTCCAGAGATGCCGGTTGAAAACAACACGGTGAAATATACTTTTGAGCGAAAATAACTTGTTATTCAACCACCAATACATTTCATTCAGTTTCTCAGGTTCTATCATTTTAGGAATATGCACGCAGCGCGTTCCGTCGAACAGGCGCAGATCGTCAGTCAACATGCGCCCTTGTTTTGCGAGTTCTTTGTGAAGTTCAGTTCCCGGAACTGGTGTCAGGATGTAAAATCGCGGTATGGGAATTTTATTGCGATAAATAAATTCGTAAGTTTCGCCAATTGATTTTTCGGTGTCAAAATCGGTTCCCACAATCATTTCGGTGCTGACCACAATACCCGACTCTGAAAGAATTTTCATATTTTGTTCATGCTCATTCGCTTTCAGCCAGGGTTTGTCCAAGCTATCAATGGCATCTTGCTGAATGCTTTCCACCCCAAAACTCATCAAATCGCAACCTGAATCACGGACAATTTTAAGTAATTCGGCATTTTTAGCCAAATGAATAGCACACTGACTTGCCCATTTCATTTTCAACGGGATGATTTTTTCGCAAAGTTCACGAAGATATTTCGGATTAGATACGATATTATCATCAATCAGGTAAAAACGTTTGAATCCCAAGCGTTTTACTTCTTTTATGTCGCGTATCACTTCATCCACCGGACGAAAAAGATATTTTCCTTCGTACAAACAGGCTATAGAACAAAACGAACAGGTAAATGTACAACCCCTTCCGGCCTGAACGGGTAACATGGCACCGATTTTTTTCTGAGTAAGCAATTCGTATCGCGGAATGGGAAGATTTTTCAATTCGCTGATGGGGAAATTGTACAAAGGTTCTACCCTACCCGTTTCTTCAAAATCAGCTAACAATTTTGGAAATGAAATTTCAGCATCGCCAACCACCACCGAGTCCACATGTTTCATGGCTTCTTGGTATGCTATTGAGGCCATATATCCACCCATAATGACTATTTTTCCCCGTTTTTTAAATTCGGCAGCAATTTCCAAACCCCGAAGAGTGGCGTGTCCCATGGTTCCAATTCCAATAATATCAGCATCTGTTTCGAAGTTTATTTCGTCCACCACTTCAATCAGCAATTCCACTTCCCAATGTGCGGGAGTATAAGCAGCCAACAACGGAAATGCCAATCCGGGAAGATTGATTTTTTTCTGTTTGCACAGTTTTCCACTTTCGGCGTACTGTGTGGGTTGTATGAAAAGTATTTTTGGCAT
>JAURYY010000380.1 GCA_030653695.1 Paludibacter sp.
TTAACCCATTTTGCAGCTAATCTGACCAAAAGAATTGCTGTTCAATAATATGCGAGTCTTCGAGTTCAGATTTGTGTACTACAGATTTTTTCTTTTTGAAGGGTGCGTATTTGTATTTCAGGGCATCATATAGTTGTATTACCTTTTGATTTGGTTCGGAGCACCGCCTGATTTTGATAACTGCTTCCACGTGATTTTGAGCCAGCGTAGTAACCGCTTTTTGGGTGTTCATTATGCGTACGATTTCACGCCAACCGGAATTGATGCCGTTTTGCTTTAATTGGTATCGTACCGTATTTACAACCCAATACGCCAGTATGCCCAAATGCAGGTGAGCCATCGTGTTTTCATCCTTTTGGTGATAGATGGGACGTAAGTCAAGATCGGTTTTTAGCACACGGAATGTAGCTTCTATTTCACGTATTATATTGTAACATTGCCACAAAAGCTCTTCTGAATAATCCAGAAGTTACAATTTGCTTTTTCTCTGTTTCAACGGTTTTACCATCTTGGGTTTCAACTTCATTTTTGTCTTTTTTCTTGCCTTTACCCTTGCCTTTACTTTTTTCATTATCGTAACCGGTTACTTCGCATACTGCGGAATTCTCTTTTATCCAACGACTGGATTCTGCCTCCGAAGCTGGATATACTGCTCGACTAATAATGTCTGTCTGGGCTAATCGTATATCCGAGTCACTCCAACCTTCACCTTCCAAAAATGAACGGATTTGCAATTGTTCAGTGGCTTGATACGACAACCATTCCGCGCCTATTTCACGCACATCCTTGTTGCGAATGCTGTTCAAATCGATAATTTCCAAATCTTTACCTTTGGCATAAGGTTTCTTCTTTGGCTTGTCTTCTTGAAGAACATCAATCCGCTTTTCTGCAACTAATCTGTTATAATAAGTTTCAACATACCGGTTCACTATCGAATCTTCACTTACAGGTATCTCAAATAACAAATTCTGAACCTGTAGGGACCGTTGGGTAAGTATCTTTTGTGTCAAATTCTTATGGTCGGTGGTCAACCCTTCCAAATAGCCTATATTCAACATCGTTCGATGACAAACCCTACCGTCAGAATTGCGGTAGCTTTCCACTAATCGGTAATACCAATCCGGTTTGCCAGTGTGGGGATTTTGTCTGCCTGATACCTTGAAATACATCAATGCAAAGTAAACTCTTTTTAAAATTCTTGTCAATACCCCCCAGTGTACTACAAATGAATTTGAAAAATATACATTATTTGATTTTCAAGCAATTACAAAATTGAACAGCAAAAAATATATTGTTTACCGCAAAATAACGGACATTTCTACTCCGTTTTTAACCGTTTTTTAACATAAGAGGGAGCAAAGGTCGCAAAATGGGTTAAGTTTTAGTCCTTTACAAATAAGGGGTCAGGAATTCTGAATTTGAGCCCTTTTTTACCGCAAATTCGGTTTTCTGCTTCTGGCTTCATTTAAACTGAGTAATTCAGTTTTTTTGGGTTGCTTTTCGCGCAACAATCTGTACTCAGCATCAATTTCACTCACAAAGTTGTTGTGGGTATCAGCATTCATAAGTCGTGCAACTATCGATGTATTTACCGATGCATCTTTTACATATACCACCGGACCTTTGTAATGGGGTGCAATTTTTATCGCAGTATGAATTTTCGAAGTAGTAGCTCCACCAATCAATAATGGGATTCTCAATCCGGCTTTTTCCATTTCGGAGGCTACATGACTCATCTCTTCGAGCGAAGGCGTAATCAACCCGCTTAAACCAAGAATATCCACTTTTTCATCAATCGCTGTACGTATGATTTTTTCGGTCGGCACCATCACGCCCAAATCGATGACTTCAAAATTATTACATGCCAGCACTACAGACACGATATTTTTGCCAATATCATGTACATCGCCTTTTACGGTAGCAATTAAAAATTTACCTGCCGATGAGCTTTGTCCCGGGATTTTTTGTTTTTCGATTTCAGGTTGAAGAATGGCAACGGCTTTTTTCATGGTGCGGGCAGTTTTCACCACTTGTGGCAGAAACATTTTTCCTTCGCCAAACAGTTCACCCACTATATTCATCCCGCTCATCAATGGCTTTTCAATAATTTCGATGGCTGTGTCGTATTGAGTCAAGGCTTCTGCAATGTCTTCTTCGAGATAATCGCTTATTCCTTTTATTAAAGCATATTCTAATCTTCCTTGAAGAGGACGTGTGCGCCATTCGTCTATTTTTTCAACCTTTTCCCCTGAGTCCGTTTGTTTTACTTTTTCGGCAAGTTCTATCATGCGCTCGGTTGCATCGGGGCGGCGATTGAGCACCACATCTTCAACGTGTTCGAGTAATTCAGGTTCAATATCCTGATAAATCTGCAACATGCCGGCATTCACAATACCCATATCCATGCCTTCTTTAATAGCATAATACAGGAAAACGGAATGAATGGCTTCGCGCACCACATTATTTCCACGAAACGAAAACGAAAGATTGCTCACGCCTCCGCTTATTTTGGCATAAGGTAAATTTTGTTTTATCCAGCGCGTGGCATTCATAAAATCGACGCCATAATTGTTGTGTTCTTCAATTCCGGTGGCAACAGCCAAAACATTTGGATCGAAAATAATATCCTGGGGTGGAAAACCCACTTTATCGACAAGCAACTGATAAGCACGACTACAAATCTCGATTTTACGTTCGAAACTATCGGCTTGTCCCTTTTCGTCGAATGCCATAACTACAGTGGCGGCACCGTAAGCTCGTATTTTACGCGCTTTTTCCATAAAATCCTCTTCGCCTTCTTTCAGGCTTATGGAGTTGACAATACATTTTCCTTGTATACATTTAAGTCCGGCTTCAATCACTTCCCATTTCGACGAGTCAATCATAATCGGCACACGCGAAATTTCGGGTTCGGCTGCCACGTAATGCAAAAAAGTTACCATTTCTTCTTTGGCTTCCAACATGGCATCGTCCATATTGATATCAATAATTTGAGCACCATCCTCCACTTGTTTTCGGGCGATTACCAACGCCTCTTCATATTTCTTTTCGTTAATCAATCGAAGAAACATACGCGAACCAGCCACATTACAACGTTCGCCGATATTGGTAAATAGTGACCTCTCCTCCTGCTCCTCTATCCAAGGAGAGGGGAAAGCTGGGGCAATTGGAGAAGCGTCTGCAAATCCGGAAGTTAAAACCTCTCCACCTGCCCACTCTCCCAAGGAGAGGGGAACATCGGTACGTCGGGGAGGTGCCGGTTTATTATCGAGAAATGCTTTTATTTCTTTGGCTACTTTAGTTATGGTTTCAATTACAGATTTGTTTGAAAATCTTAAAACATCATACCCCTGAGCGTTTAACACCTTAGTTCTTTCGACATCATGTTCATTATTTTCTTTTATTTTATGAATTTCACCATCAATTTCGATGATAACTCGTTTCTCAATACATATAAAGTCGGCAATATATTTATCAACTACTTGTTGTCTTTTTATTTTATAACCAGTACTTTTTCGTCTTAAAGTCTGCCAAAGCAAATTTTCAGCTTCGGTGGGATTTTTACGCATTTCTTTAGCTATAGGTTGAAGAATTCTCCAATTATCAGCCGTTGTTGTAAAATATTCTGGTCGTTTAGAGTGCTCCGTTCCCCTCTCCTCGGGAGAGGGGTTAGGGGAGAGGTCAAAATATGCAGATGGCGGCAAACTCTTGATTTCGAGCAACTCTAATCCGCTCAGTTGAAGATGATGTGAAGCGGAACGGGGCTTTCTGACTTGGGCTTTGTTAATCAACTGTTGATATGCAGCAATATGATCGGGTGTTGTGCCGCAGCAACCGCCAATAATATTCACTAATTGTTCGTCGAAATACTCTTTTACCTGAGCAGCCATCATTTCGGGCGATTCGTCATATTCGCCAAACTGGTTTGGTAAACCGGCATTGGGATAAGCACTTACAAACCAAGTGGCGTTATTGCTTATTTCTTCGAGATATGGTTTTAAATCCTTCGCCCCAAATGAACAATTAAGTCCGACAGACAGCAAATTAGCATGGCCGATTGATGCCAGAAATGCACGAATTGTTTGACCCGAAAGCGTTCGTCCGCTTGTGTCGGCAACTGTAGCCGATAGCATGATTTCAACACGCCTACCAAGTACATGCATAGCCTCTTCGGCTGCAAAGATAGCTGCTTTGGCATTCAGTGTATCAAAAATAGTTTCGATTAAAAGTGCATCAACGCCACCTTCAATCAACGCCACCATCTGTTCTTTGTACGCTTCAACCAAATCATCGAAAGTCACGGCACGGTATGCCGGATTATTAACATCGGGCGACATGGAAGCTGTTTTATTCGTAGGTCCCACTGCACCTGCGACAAAACGTGGTTTAGCAGGATTTTTTAATGTAAATTCATCGGCTGCTTTTCTTGCTAATCGAGCACTTTCAAGATTTAGTTCGCGCACATACTTGCATATTCCATAATCATCCATCGAAATGCACTGCGCATTGAAAGTATTGGTTTCAATAATGTCGGCACCGGCATCAAGATATTTACAGTGAATGTCGTAAATAATTTCAGGTTGGCTCAACGACAATAAATCGTTGTTGCCTTTTTGCAAAATCTCGGTTTTTGCAAAGCGGTTACCGCGATAATCGGCTTCAACTAATTTATGTTGTTGTATCATAGTGCCCATTGCACCATCTAAAATCAGTATGCGGTTTTCGAGTTCAGTTCTTAAATTCACTTTTTTTGTTTTTTTTGGAAGTGCAAAGATAACGCTAATCAGCTGATAATTGATTATTCATAATCCATAATTTAAAATTGACCCGATAGGTATCTGGTTGATAATTGTCAAAAACTCACTCTTTAAAGAAAATTGAATGATTTCGTTGGTTTTACGTTTGTAAAAAACTACAAGTTTAACAACACATCTATTCTTTATTTTGCAGGGTGAATGACACAAAAAAACAGAAGAAGTTATCTTCGTCAGACAACTTCTCCTTGATTTAAAATGGAATTATCTTATTAATATACTGTGTTTTGTGGGTCGAAATTCACCCATGCTTCTTTCGTCCAATCCACAGTTCCGAATGCTCCTCTATATGTTGCTGTTTTATCAAAAAACGCATCCTGCAGTTTGGTGTGAGTAAATGCTCCGGTACTTAACAAGGTTGAACCTGTTTCGGGTAAAAATGAGGTAGGGTTTGCAGCCGTACCGGTTTTTGTTGGGTCGAAGAATGAACTCAATATTAATGCGGAAGAATCAGCTTCGATGGGTGCAGTCCTGTTGAAATTAGCAACCATAATTCTGTTTGCAAAAGTTGTTGTATTGAAAAATTCAGCTGCCTGTGCTTCTGTTACACTGTTTGCACCATTTACTGATTTAACTTTATTGGCTACCAATGCCACATTTTGAATGGCTGATTTGCCCGAAGTTGCATTGCTGTATGTTGTAGTTGCATCTAACAACAAACCTGTATTCCAACCTGCAATAACCGAATTAAAAACTGACAATGAACTATTGCGACGAATATGCATACCAGACCCGAATAAAGCACTGACGTTTGATGATGTGCTTGTTCTCCACGGTCCGATTAACGTAACGTTTGAAAACACAGGTGCTGTTTGTGGTGTAGCCGAACTCCCCGAAGCATCATTATCTGATTCAAATCCATTTGAAGTTGAAACATCGGCAATCCGCGGATTACTAATTCCTACGGCAAATTGCACTTTTCCGGTAAATCCGAAGTCAGTATCAAAATCATCATCTAATCCTATATAAGCGATAAGATATTTGGCATTCACCGTTCCGCCAAACCACTCAAACGAATCGTCGCCACAGTACGAAACCTGAATGTGATCGATGGTTGTTCCACTACCTACGGCACAAAGTGTAAGTCCGTTAATCTCTCTGTCGGGCTGTAATGCTATTCCGGCAAACTCAATGCGAACATACTGAAGTTTACCCGAGCTGTGAGCATCATCGGTTCCGCCGCCATAATTCACTTCGCGACTCAATCCTTCGACTACCGGACTTGATTGATTTGTTCTGGCTTTACCCACTATTACAACTCCACCCCAGTCGCCTGCAGCGCGAAGCCCCGGATCGAGACGCGAGGTAAAAACGATTGGCGAAGTAGCAGTACCTACGGCATTGATTTTTCCATCAGGCAATATTACTAAGGTACCTTTAGTGAGTTTATCGCCCTTAATTATTGTTCCGGCTGCAATATTTAATATGCCCGAAACATTGACCTGACCTTGCAAGATATAAACAGAATCTTTAACAAACTGACGTATCCCTGTAATATCGGCAGATACAATTACTTCTTTCGAAGTGGTTCCAGGATTAGGTATTTTGGGATCAGCCCCGCCACACGAAGTAAAAAAAGTCATTGCGCTTAGCAGCACAACAGCATAATTCAGAAAAATCTTTTTCATTTTCAAATGTTTTTAAATTGTTGTTTGTATTTTCAAATCTTTGTTGCAAAGGTATTGTCCCGTTGTTACATTCACATTCCGAAAACATTATGGTTTTATGTAATTATTATTACAATTACATTTCAGATTTTTCCATTTACGATTAAAGCACTTGGCTCAATTCTAAAACGTGGTTGACAGTTTGTATATTCTAAAAAAAGTACATTAGGATTCCATATTAATATCAATAGAACGCAGATTTACGCGGATTTAACGGATAATCCCGATAGCGTTCGACTGAGCTCACGCCGAAGTCTATCGGGACGGATAAGAATTCCGATAAATCGGAATGATTTTTCTTCAAAATCAATTGACAAAGTCAATTTTAAATCCGTTATTGAATATAAAAATCAGCGTAAATCAGCTTAATCCATGTAAATCAGCGTTCTATTCTCTCTTGCTTTTATAGCAAACAGTCTCTAAACCTAATAATAAACTATCAACCGTTTCTTT
>JAURYY010000383.1 GCA_030653695.1 Paludibacter sp.
CTGTTGAAAGAATACAAAAAAGGCGTTATGCAAAAGATTTTCTCGCAAGAGTTAAGGTTTAAAGATGAGAATGGGGAGGAGTTTCCAAAGTGGGAAGAAAAGAAGTTGGGGGATTTAGGAACTTTCTTCTCTGGTGGAACACCACTTACTACAAAAAGGCAATATTTTAATGGGAATATCCCTTTTATTCGTTCAGGCGAACTTAACGCAAAAATTACCGAGCAATATATTTCAGAAGAAGGACTTAAAAATTCGTCTTCTAAAATGGTGGAAATTGGGGATTTAATATATGCGCTTTATGGTGCAACAAGTGGTGAAGTAGCAATTTCAAAAATTAAGGGAGCAATAAACCAAGCTATTCTTTGCATTAGAACAAGTCTGGATAATACGTTCTTATTGAACTACTTAATCTTAAACAAAGAGAACATTATAAACACTTATTTACAAGGTGGTCAAGGCAATTTATCTGCTGAAATTATCAAATCACTTATTGTTCCAGCACCTAAATTGAAAGAACAAACAAAAATCGCCAATTTCTTATCAGCCATAGACGAAAAAATTAATCAATGCGGTGTGCAGATTGAGAAAATGGAAGGATGGAAAAAAGGGTTGTTGCAAAAAATGTTTGTGTAAAAAAAATTGGTTGAATTATGAGAAATTTATTTATTATTGGTAACGGATTTGACTTGGCTCATGGTTTAGAAACCTCATATAATGATTTTATAAAGTCATTTCAAAAAAAAGTCAATAATAACGATAAAATTTTACACTATATTTTATTGAATGAGTATAACAATGCCCATAGAAATTGGAGCGATATCGAAATGTTATATTTTAATATACTTAACAACTACAACAATAAAACGTATTTATATAATCATCATCGAATAAGAACAACTTATAATAACTCGAAAGATCTAAATCACGATTTTAATATATTAAAATTGCATTTGAATGACTATCTTGAAATTCAGCAAAAAAAAATAAAAAGTATAAAAGCTCTTGAGTATTTATTTTCAGTATTTAATGAAAAAGAAACTTTAGTATTAAACTTTAATTACACGAATACATTATCACAATATTTGCAATCAAACAATAATATCAAATGTATCAACATACATGGAGAAATTAATAATGTAAGTAATCCTATGATTTTTGGATTTGCTGCAAATGATAAGGATTCAGAAATTCTTATCAAGAAAAATGATAATGAATTGATGCGTAATATAAAAAGAATTAATTACAACATTACAACAAACTTTTCAGATTTTAATTTAAAGATGAGCAATTCAAATGAAAAGTTCGATATCTTTATTTTGGGTCATTCTTGTGGTATTTCTGATAATCTAATACTTAGCGAGATATTTAATCATATAAATACAAATACAATTACACCATTTTTTTATAATGATAATGAAGGATATATTCAAACAAATATAAATATCAATCGAATTGTTGATGACTACAGCAAGAATGACCAAAATGATTATTCATTTCATAAATTGAGAAGTCTTCCACATTGCATTCGAATGATTCAGCATAATTCAACTGAAGATGAAATAAAGACTTTTAAGGCAAAGGTTCATGATTTAAAAAGCAATCAAAAGCCTTTACCCATAAGACATACAACAAAAGTTACATAAAAAAAATAAAGCAAATATTAAGAGCCATAAAGCGAAACTGACAAAGCTCTAATAAAAACAAAAAAATAGAATGTCCAAACAATCCGAAGCCATATTAGAAGAACAATTGGTGGCGCAACTACAACAGTTGGGTTACAAATATGCACATATCAACAGCGAAAAAGATTTGATACAGAATCTCAAAGCGCAGTTGGAAAAGCATAATAATATTACTTTTTCGGTTACTGAATTTGAGAAAGTGCTGAATATTCTAAGCAAAGGTTCGGTGTTCGAAAAAGCCAAAACCCTCCGTCAAAAACAACATATTGTCCGCGACAATGGCGATAACCTGTATTTCGAGATTCTTAATACCGAAAAATGGTGTCAGAATCAATATCAGGTAACAAACCAAGTTACAATAGATGGAAAATATAAAAATCGCTACGATGTAACCTTGCTTATTAACGGTTTGCCATTGGTACAAATAGAACTCAAACGCAGCGGGTTGGAAATGAAAGAAGCCTTTAATCAGGTGAATCGTTATCAACGGCATTCGTTTGGTGCGAATTCGGCTTTGTATCAGTACGTTCAGATTTTCATTATTAGCAACGGCGTAAATACTAAATACTACGCCAACAACCGCAACCAAAGTTTCAAGCAGACTTTTTATTGGACAGACATTAACAACAAACGCCTTACCAACATACTCAACGGTTTCACTTATTCGTTTCTCGACCCTTGCCACATTAGCAAAATGATTTGTCAGTACATTGTGCTAAACGAAGCCTACAAAATACCGATGGTGCTTCGCCCTTATCAGTTTTATGCGGTGGAAGCACTGATTGAAAGAGTGACAAACAGCAACAAAAACGGCTACATTTGGCATACCACAGGTTCGGGCAAAACATTGACTTCGTTCAAAGCCAGCCAAATTCTGATGAAAATGCCCGAAGTTCATAAAGTAGTTTTTGTGGTGGATCGTAAAGATTTGGATTACCAAACCACCAAAGAATTCAACAGTTTTAGCGATGGATGCATTGACGGAACAGACAACACCACCAATCTGGTAAAGCAGTTTATTGGCACTTACGTTGACAAGAAAGGCGAAGCCAAAAACTCGAAACTGATTGTCACCACCATACAAAAGCTAAACACCGCCATTAGCAAATTGAAGTACGAGGGCAAAATGGCTGATTTAAAGGACAAACGAATTGTATTTATATTCGACGAATGCCACCGCAGTCAGTTTGGCGAAACACACAAGCGAATCCGTGAGTTTTTCAACAATTGTCAACTTTTTGGCTTTACCGGCACTCCCATTTTTGCCGACAATGCCAATAAAAACGAATTGGGGAAACGAACCACCAAAGATTTGTTTGAAGATTGCTTGCACAAATATGTAATTACCGATGCTATTAAAGACGAAAATGTGTTGAAATTTTCGGTGGAATATGTTGGGCGTTATAAACACAAAGACGGACGGGAAACCAACATTGACATTGAGGTAGAAGATATTGACACCAAAGAATTGATGGAAGATGAAACCCGATTGAATAAAATAACGGATTACATTATTGCCAATCACAACCGCAAAACGCATAGCCGTGAATTTACTGCCATGTTTTGCACCAGTAGCGTTCAAACGCTGATTAAGTACTACGACATTTTTAAACGAAAAAAAGAAGAAGGCAAGCACAATTTGAATATTGCCACCATTTTCAGTTATACTGCCAACGAAGATGATGCGGATGCAAACGGATTTTTGCCCGAAGAAGTGTCGGTGGTGGAAGAACCACAAGCTTTGTACGGTTTACAGGCGCATAGTCGTGAAAAATTGGACGAATACATTGAAGACTACAACAAACTGTACGACACGAAATTCAGCACCCGTGACAGCGAAAGTTTTTACAATTACTACAACGATATTTCCAAAAAAGTCAAGGAACGTAAAATAGACATTCTGTTGGTGGTAAATATGTTCCTTACAGGTTTCGACAGTCAAACGCTGAACACCATGTATGTGGACAAAAACCTGAAATATCATGGATTGATCCAAGCTTATTCACGTACAAACCGCATACTCAACGAACAGAAATCGCAAGGAAATATTGTTACATTCCGTAACCTGAAAAGCCGAACTGACGAAGCTATTACGTTGTTTAGCAACAAAGAAGCTATTGAGGTTATCATTATGAAACCTTATGAGGATTATACCGCCAAGTTCGACCAAGCCTTTGATAAATTGATGGAAATAACGCCTACAACCAATAGCGTAAACGATTTGGAAAGCGAAGATGACGAACTGAAATTTATTCATGCATTCCGTGATTTGATGCGGATAAAGAACATTCTCGCTGCTTTTTCAGACTTTAAATGGGAAGATTTGAAAATGTCGGAACAACTTTTTAATGACTTTCAGAGTAAGTACCTGGATTTATGGCAAAAAGTGAAAACCGACCACCAAAAGGAGAAAGTTTCGATATTGGAAGATGTGGACTTTGAACTGGAATTGATACACCGTGACGAAATTAATGTGGCGTACATTATTCAACTCTTAATCAAGCTAAAATCGCAGAAACAAAAAGACACCACAAAAGCTGAACAAGAGATTTTCAACTTGCTGAGCACCGAAACAACGCTGCGTAGCAAACGAGAATTGATTGAGAAATTTATACAAGAGAATTTAGCAGCCATTGATGACACAGATGAAATTGCACCGGCATTTGAACTGTATTGGAGCGAAGAACAACAAAAAGCATTTACGAAACTCGTAACCGAAGAAAATCTCTCCGAAGAAAAAACAGAGAAATTGATAGAAAATTACTTGTTTGCCGAGCGTGAACCTTTGCGAGACGAAGTGCTGGAACTAATTGAAGGAGAAAAACCGAGCTTATTGCAGCGCAAAAAACTTGGCGACAGAATACTAAAGCGACTTATGGACTTCGTGGACACATTTATAAAAGAAATGTCGACTTAATCCACGCACTTGTCGGCACATTTGCAATTCGCACAAATCAACGCACAAATCATAAATTGCAAAAGAGCCGCCAAATCAACGCACGAAAAAGACCGTGCAACGTTGAAAAATATGCTCGACAACCAACGGCCAGCTGCCAACACACGCCTATGTGCAATAGCCTAATTTGTAGCACTTTGGAGGTTCATCACCCGCATTACCTTAATCGTGGTGCGACAGTTATAGCTCCCGCTATTCGGCTACTGCGCTTAGTCTCGGTCGTTGGCAGCAAGCCAAAAAGAAAGACAAGACCAACTCGTATCGAAAAGCAACACTAAAAAATCAAGAATGTAAATGCTCGACAATACAAAGTTTTTACCTAAAAAATATTTTTGACTGAAATTAAAGAACAATTTTATATCTTTGCAATTAAATGATATTCAAATACAATAAATTGACAAACGATATATGCTTTTATAAACTAATCTTAAATGAAAGAAATTGAATTCATTGTATATTTAGACAACCACAATTAAATCGCCTTAGAGTTAGACTTATAACCGAAAATGGAGAGTTAATAGATGTAATGTATCAATACGAATCATTTATCAATAACAATTGGGTTGCGGTTGTACGTTATGATTGTGCACATGGCTTTTTTCATAGGGATGTATTAATGCCCAACGGCGACAAAGAAAAGAAATCAATCGAAATAGATTCGCTTAAAAATGTTTCAAAGTATGCAGAACAGGATTTAAAAGATAGATGGGAATGGTATAAAGAACGGTATATTAAAAAATTAAATAAAAAATAAGATGACACATAAAGAAACCATAGAAAGAAATATTGGACTGACATTTGATTTTGTCAATTATCTGATAGAAAATAAAGAAGAGATTGAAAAGTTGCCGGACAACTTCAAACTCGAATTTATTGAAAAAGATTTTTCAAAAATAGAACATAAGCAACTTCAAACTACAACTCCAAACTTGCAGAATAAGTATGTGAGAGTAAGAAATAGCTTTGATGTAGCACTTTAATACTTCAAATTTTATTAGTTCTTTTTTGGGTGGTGTTTTAGAAAGTATGATAGATTAGACATATCCGTAGTTGATATAAAAAAAGGCTAAACTGAATGCTTTTATATGATTGAACATTATTTTAGAGAAGCAACAAGTTTTCCTTACTGCTCTTCTAATCCGATGTCTTAATCTGCAATTAT
>JAURYY010000002.1 GCA_030653695.1 Paludibacter sp.
CCGCTGCCCCGAATGAAATGCTTATAACTAAGAATGGTCGGGCAGCGATTTTCATTCCAACAAATGTCTTTGTCATCCCGAAACGTAGTGAGGGATCTAAACAAAAAAAACAACAATAGCACCTCAAAAAAAGAAATAACCGATCTTGTAAGTAGATCAATATTTGGTTAAAAAAATTTATTTCAATACGCAATCTCTAATTGCTAACCCGAAGCAAAAACGCCAATCCGATAAGCAAAGCGCTTATGTAAATCAAATATTCAGTTAGTTCAGCACGCTGTGCATAGAGCATAAACTTTCTTGTTTTTTTATCAGAAATCATATATTTCACATAAGTTAAATGAGTACATCAAAGATAAATCTAAAAATTGAAATAATTTTCAATCCCAATTCCCGTCCCGATTCCCGATAACTATCGGGACGGGAATCGGGACGGGACAAACACTTAACACAAAAAAACTTGAAAAGTTGTATAAACTATCCATTAAAATAATATTATCTTCGCATGTCAAAAACACATTATCATGAGAAAGTTCACATTTCTCGTTTTATGTTCATTGTTTTTGTTTGCCTGTGTAGCGCAATCCAAAAATAAAATTGTTGCCTCCATTCCATTCGAAATGGTTGGCAGTTATGTTGTTATCGTAGTTCGTATCAATCAATCCACCCCGCTGAAAATGATTTTAGATACCGGCGTACGCAATACCATACTAACAGAATTACACCGAAACGACAATATTTCATTGACTTATTCCGAACTCCGCGATTTACAGGGATTGGGTAAAGGAACCGGGTTAAATGCATATATCTGTTATGGAAACACGCTTAAAGCCGGAAAAATAGAATTGCCTGACCGCACAGTAATGGTATTGCAGGATGATATTTTTAATTTGTCGCGATTAGCAGGCACCGAAATTAACGGATTGCTTGGTTCCGATTTTTTTAACGATCATATCATTCAGATTGATTATACCACGCGCAGGATAAAATTTTACGAACAGGGTAATTTTCGAGTACCACGAGCTTATGGCGTAATGCCCATGTTCATCGAGAAACAGAAAATGTTTATTCAACTTTCGGTGCTCGAAACCGACAGCGCCAAACGTAACATTAAAATGTTGATTGATACAGGAGCGCAACTTAATGCATGGTTTCAAACCCTTACCAACAAAGCGATTAATATCCCCGAAAAATCAATTCATGGAAGGATTGGCGAAGGATTAAACGGAGAAATAACCGGATATTTCGCCCGTGTGCCTCAAATTTGTATCGCCAATTTCTGTGTAATAAACCCGATTGTTGCTTTTCCCGATTCGGTTGCAATTGCAGGAATAGTGCAGAACACCGACCGCGACGGAACCATCGGAAGTCAGCTTCTGAGCCGGTTCAATCTGATTATTGACACATACAACAAGCTGTTCTATTTCAAACCCAACTACAATTTCAACAAAGCATTTTTATATAATATTGCCGGTATAGAGATAGTAAATATATTGTTCTATGTGCCACAAATAGAGGTAATTAACGTGTGGAAAAATTCGCCAGCCGAAAAAGCAGGTATCAAAACCGGCGATCTCATTACCGAAATAAACGCCGAATCGGTTTTTAACTTCACACTTTCGCAGGTTCGCGGCTTTTTCGAACGCTCATCGAAAAAACCGATGAAAATGAAAATTCAACGGGATGGTAAAATGATACATGTTGAAGTTGATATGAAAGCAAAAATATGATACCGTGAGTTTGTAAAGTTATAGTTTATTAAGTCGTGGTATTTTTATTAAACACAGTGATTTTTTAGAACAAAGAATTTCCCGAAAAAACGGAAAATTACAATTTATGGCAATAAAACAGCCTTAATTCATCTTTTATCCGAGAATTAAAAAGAAAAAGTTATCAACAATTTGCCAATTCAAAAAAAATATCTATTTTTGCAGTCCCAATTCGAAAACCGAAAAAAATAATAATAAAACATCATAAGCAATGAAAAGGACATTTCAACCTTCGCAAAGAAAAAGAAGAAATAAACACGGATTCCGTGAAAGAATGGCAACTGCGAACGGTCGCCGCGTATTAGCCGCCCGTCGTGCAAAAGGCAGATCAAAACTTACCGTTGCCGATGAAGGCCGTCATAAAGCATAAGGGTATTCTGCTTTAAAAAACACAAAAATAAAGTAAGAACTTCACACGGAGTTTTTACTTTTTTTGTTTAAATGAGGTTATGAATAATAATTTCATTATTTTTGAATGTTTTTTCAGGCAGACAGTTTGTTTTTTCCGAAAAAATATTTTTTTAATTCATAATCTTACAAATGTTGCAACCCACAAATTACGGCTTAAAACTTATGATTATGAAGCAATTAATTAATCAGTAATTTATATGGATTTCAAACAATTTTGGAAGGAGAGTACAATCGCATTTATTATCAGGCGAATACTACTTGCTATTGTCATCTTTGTATCCTTAACCATGGTTACGCTTTTCCTTTTAGATTTATATACGCATCACGGCGAGTCGGAAACAGTACCTGATATGCGCGGATTGTATATTCACGAAGCAGAAATAATGCTGGCTAATCGCGGATTATTCCTCGAAATTATCGATTCGGTATATGATAATGATAAAAAACTCGGAACCATTATTGATCAAATTCCCGGGGTAAATTCAACAGTAAAAAGGAACAGACCTATTTATTTGATTATCAACTCAAGACAAATGCGCCAGATTCCCGTACCTGATATAACGGATGTTTCGTTTCGGCAGGCAAGTGCAATGATAAAAGCCATTGGATTAAATATTGCAAATGTCGAATTTCAACATTCGGAATATAAAGATTTAGTTATTGATGTTAAGTACAGAGGCGTCAGCATTACTCCCGGCATGCGCGTTCCCGAAGGAAGTATGCTGGTTTTGGTTGTAGGTAGTGGAGTTGGCTCAGGCGAGTCAATTGTTCCAATGCTCAAGGGGATGAATCTTGAAAACGGCAAATCATTGGCTTTATCAGCTTCGCTTATTATCGGAGCTGTGGAATACGATATTCAACCTACGGGCAATGATAATGAATATATAATTTACCGACAACGACCTGTTACAGGAAAAAGAATTTCATCCGGAACGCGCATAGATGTGTGGCTCTCAAAAGACAGATCACTGTTACAAAAAACTTTTGAAGAAGACAATGATGAAACAACGGGCGAAACAGAAGAAGAATTTTTTTAAAAAAAAACTTGAAAAGTGGCTGAAGAGTTTTTAGATGAAATAATAGATGAAGATGAATTTGTAAATGCCGGTGAAGAGCAGGAACTTTACGAGCATTTTCGTTTTGTTGTTGACAAAGGTCAATCTTTGTTGCGAATCGACAAGCATCTTGTCAATCTTATGTCGGGCATGTCGCGCAACAGAATACAGGAAGCCGCTGATACTGGGAATATACTTGTCAATGGAAAATCGGTAAAATCGAACTACCGAGTAAAACCGCTCGATGTTATTTCCATTGTGCTTGCATACCCGCCCTCACAATTTGAAATTATTCCACAAGATATTCCCATTGACATCGTATATGAAGATGATGAAATAATGCTGATTAATAAAAAACCGGGTATTGTAGTTCATCCCGGCTTTGGAAATTTTGACGGAACGCTTCTAAATGCCATTGCCTGGCACTTGCGCGATAATATAAATTTTGATCCCAACGATTCTCGCATCGGATTGGTACATCGCATCGATAAAGATACTTCAGGGCTGATACTTATTGCAAAAACCCCCGATGCCAAGTCCAATTTGGGGAAACAGTTTTTCGATAAAACTACTCAGCGTCGTTATCAGGCACTCGTTTGGGGAAATGTAAAAGAGAATGAAGGAACAATAATTGGTGCATTAGCACGTAATCCGCGCGACCGAATGCAGTTTATTGTATTTCCTGAAGGCGAAAATCCGTTTGCAAAGTATGCAGTTACACATTATACAGTGCTCGAACGTCTTGGATATGTAACCCTTGTAGAATGTAGGCTCGAAACGGGACGTACGCATCAGATTCGTGTTCACATGAAACACATTGGTCATACGCTTTTCAATGATGAACGCTATGGTGGCAATGTGATGCTGAAAGGGACAACATCGGCGTATTATAAAGCATTTGTAAAAAATTGTTTTTATGCTTGTCCACGCCAGGCACTTCATGCCAAAACACTTGGATTTTTACATCCTCACACGGGAGAATATATGCATTTTGAGTCAGAATTGCCTGATGATATGAACGAACTTATTGAGATGTGGCGAAGTTATGGAAAAAAACATCTTGGATTATAAATTTTTAATATTCTTATAGTTGTTTTTTAAATTGATATTAATAAACTCCCCTTTAGGGGTTGGGGTCATTGTATGAAAAAAAACATTGCAATAGTTGCCGGTGGCGATTCATCGGAAGTAGATGTTTCGCTTAAAAGTGCTGCGGGACTGTATTCATTTATCGACAAAGACCGTTATAATTTGTTCGTTGTTACCATCGTAGGTAAAATGTGGCAAGTCCAATGGTCGGAAAATGAAAAAATTGCCATCGATAAGAACGATTTCAGTTTTACTCGTAAGGGCGAAAAAATCAAGTTCGATTTTGCATACATCACTATTCATGGCACGCCGGGCGAAAACGGGATTTTGCAGGGATATTTCGATTTAATAAGATTACCTTATTCGTGTTGCGGTGTGCTGGCTGCTGCTTTAACTTTCAATAAATTTACCTGTAATCAGTATTTAAAAGGTTTTGGAGTTAAAGTTTCAGATTCGTTGGTCATCAGAAAAGGACAATCTATATCGAACGAAGAAGTGTCCCAAAAAATCGGATTACCTTGTTTTGTTAAACCAAATGTTGGAGGAAGCAGTTTCGGCGTTACTAAAGTAAAAAGCATCGACCAATTACAGAATGCTATCGCTAAAGCTTTTGCCGAAGGCGGCGAAGTGTTGATTGAAACTTTTATGGATGGCACCGAAATAACTTGCGGAATGTACAAAACGAAACAAAAAACGGTTGTATTTCCTGTAACCGAAGTGGTTCCCAAAAATGAGTTCTTCGATTTTGATGCTAAATATAAAGGTGAATCGGAAGAAATTACACCGGCTCGCATCTCCCAATCATTAACTGAACGTGTTCAAAAACTTACTTCGGCTATTTATGATATTTTAGGTTGTAAAGGAATTGTACGTGTTGATTATATTATAACTAAAGGAGAACTAATAAATTTATTGGAAGTTAATACAACACCCGGAATGACTACTGCCAGTTTTATACCCCAACAAGTGGCGGCAGCGGGTTTGGATATTAAGGATGTGATGTCCGAAATAATTGAAAATGAACTATAGTAATTTTATACAATTATTTTCAAATGAAATCATTCAACCAAATAACCGAAATTATAAGTACCGAAATAGAAAAACTCGACTGGAACAAAGAGCCTCGCGGACTTTACGAACCAATTGGCTACGTGCTTTCGATGGGCGGGAAACGTATTCGTCCTGCTTTGACCCTCATGGCATGTAACCTATTTTCCGACAATATAATTCAAGCCATAAAACCTGCTCTCGGAATAGAGGTATTTCATAATTTTACTTTGTTACACGACGATATTATAGATCGTGCCGATATGCGGCGTGGAAAGCCCACTGTACATAAAAAGTGGAATGAGAATACAGCCATTCTTTCGGGCGATGTAATGCAAATTGCAGCTTATCAGTTGATAGCCGAAACTCCCGTAGCATATCTGAAACCGGTGTTGGATTTATTCTCGAAAACGGCTGCGCAAATTTGCGAAGGACAACAATACGATGTTGAATTTGAAAGAATTGACAGCGTCGAAGCGGAAGATTACTTAAAAATGATTCGGTTAAAAACAGCTGTTTTACTCGGTTGTGCACTTAAAACAGGAGCAATAACAGGCGGAGCAGAAGAGCAAGACGCTCAATATTTGTATGACTTTGGTATTAATCTTGGAATGGCTTTTCAGCTCAAAGATGATATGTTGGATGTGTATGGAAATGAAACCACTTTCGGAAAAAAAATAGGGGGCGATATTTTGTGTAACAAAAAAACATTCCTCTTAATTAGTGCTTTGAAAGTAGCAAAAGATGAAATTAAAGATGAATTAAACGCTTGTTTGCATGTAAGTTATCAACAGCCCGACCAAAAAATTAATGCTGTTACTGCGATTTATAACTTGCTGGAAGTTAAAAAAATATGCGAAGACAAGATGTTTTATTTCTATAATAAGGCAATCGCAATACTCGATAAAGTATCGGTTCCGGATAATAATAAACAAGTATTGATAAAATTAGCCGAAAAATTAATGTGGAGAGAAGATTAAATTTTTTATCTTTGCAGACAAATATATATTTCAGCAACTTAATTTTTAATTTTTAATTAATTTTATGCCCTATCGCCGTTTACCCAATACCGATCAGGCTCGTTTACGGGCATTGCGTCAGGTTGTCAAGAGTGCCGAAAATCAAGATTATACCAATCAAGTGGTTTTGTACAAAACGCTGCATGAAGCAAAAATATACCTAAACCTATTTGAAAAGCATTTGATTCAATATCAGCAAACGCGTGATAATCAAATAGTTGCCAATAAAAAATACCAACAAATAGTTCACAATGCCCGATTATATATATCACATTTTATTCAGGTTTTTAACTTATCGGTCATACGGGGTGATATTAAGAAAGAACATAAACTTTTCTATCATTTAGATCTCAATGTACACACTGTTCCCGATTTAAGTACTGAAATTGCAATTATAGAGTGGGGAAAAAATATTATTGATGGCGAGAACGAACGAATAAGAAATGGTGGATTACCAATTTATAATCCTGCAATAGCCAAAGTTAAAGTACATTACGAGATTTTTAAAGAATATAAATCCAATCAGAAGTTACATCAACAGGCAACCAACCGAAGCTGGGAAGATTTAATGAATTTCCGTAAAAAGGGAGATGCAATTATCTTTGAAATATGGAATCAGGTAGAGTCGAAGTTTAAAAACGAACCCCCTTTTGCCCGATATAACAAGTGCAGAGAATACGGCTTGGTGTATTATTACCGCAAGGGTGAAAAACAACTTACAGCAGCAGATGATAAATAAGAAAAGAGATTTAGTGAAACCTAAATCTCTTTTTTGCTGATAAAAAAGCGATTACTATTCTAATATAAAAGAGGGTGTAATTACTTTATCTAATAACTGAAAATCGTAAGCAATACCCCATTTTTTTATTTTTTTATTTTTAAAATACTGGTCATAATAACCTCTGCCTCTACCCAGCCGTCTTTTTTTTCGGTCGAAAGCTGTTCCAGGTACTATAAGCAAATCAATTTGCTCCATATAACTGCTCTGTGATTCAGGTTCCCAAATCCCTAATTTACTTTTTGTCATATCTCCTTTGCCCGAATAAGGTTTGATAATCATCAAATGTCCCACCACAACAGGAAGCAGTATTTGTTTTTCCTTACTCCATTTCTCAATAAAATCATGTGTGGACAATTCGTTATCGGTGGACCAATACATAAGTAATGTTTTAGCCCTCATAAAATCAGGAATCTGTTCAATTTTTTTATATACCGCTTCGGCGCATTCCTTCTTCTGTTCTGCGGTCAGCTCTTTTTTTTGCGAACGGATTTTATGTCTGATTAATGATTTTTCGAGATTGATAGAATCATCATCGTCATCGTCCTTGAAGAAGTTCAGGAATGAAAAGAATTTTTTTTTCGCCATTTATCAAAATAGTTTAAACGGTAAATAAATAATGCAGTTAATTTTTATTAGTTATCAAAAATAGTGTTTTTCGGTTATATTTTCGTTGTTTTGAGAAAAAAACTCAAAATTTTTATAATTGACCGGCTTCAACTAAGTTTATAACTCTGTCGATGATCTTGTCTTCGCCATCTGCTTTGAATTCCATTTTCAGGTTTGATCCAAAAACACGGGCTACTCCCTGCCAGAAAAAAGCACTGAAATTACCTTTATAACTTTTTATCAGGTCATACGAAGTTCTTTCACACTCGCGGTCGATAAGTTTTATCAACATCTTACCTTGATTAATAGTCATTTTTTTCAGATTTTCTTCGTATTTGTTAAAAACCTCTTTTTCGTATTGACTTATAAGTTTTTTTCTTTCTCTATCGGTCGAAAGACTTACAAGTTTCATATTTACAATGTTTAACTCACTCGAAAGAAGTTTAGCGTAGGGCAGCGTTTTTTTTACATCGCGAACTGTGCGCCAGAAAAACTCTTCTTGTTTTTTGTTTTTAAAAGTATTGCGCGGATAAACCCACAAGTCATGTAAATATGCCAGAAAAACAGTGTCAGTTCCATTCGTTTGAATCATAAGACGTGCCCCACCAGGCGGAACAAAATCTGTTGCTACCGGTTGTGCATTAATTCCCCAAAATGGAATGAAAATTAAAACTGTTAAAAGTATTTGTATGGTTATTTTCACGTATAAATTTTTATATTTAAAAGTCGCTTAGTGTGTCGTTTGCTTCACTGGGAGAACTCACCCATTTTTAAAAAAAAAGGTGGCTTGTTGTTATGAATTGCAAAATTAAAGGTTTTTTATGTTTCCCGAAACTTATCTGCAAAATTTATTCCAAATCTATGTTTCTTACTTCATAGGCTGGTTTAATATCTGAATTTTTAATAATTTGTACCGTATTTTTAATAATTGCTTGTTTGTTAATTTATTTTTCATATTTTTGAGAAGAAAATTTTTTAACTGTATCAAAACGAATTATTTATTATGAAAAAAATAGTTCTTGTCATATTTATTTTGTTAGTTTATCAGGTGCTTTTTTCTCAAATATCGGGCATAATTCCTTCGGGTAACTCCATTGCCAGTACATCGGTTTCCGATTCAAGGTCGTGGACAGCGTTCAATAACCCCGCTATGCTGGGTTACGTAGATAAAGCTGAAATTGGTATTCAATACGAAAACCGCTTTATAATTGACGAATTGTCAACCAAAAGTTTTCAGGCAGCCTATTCAACCCAATTCGTAAACATGGGACTTTCTTTTGCTTATTTCGGGTATTCGCTTTATCACGAAATGTTATTGGGGTTGGGTTTTGCGCGAAATTTTTCGGATAAATTTGCGCTGGGCGTTCAGTTTAATTATTTGAATGCCTATTTTTCAGCAACAAACGAATATAAGACCGCCTTTTTTCCTCAAATCGGACTGAATGTCAGCATCTCGCCTGTTTTTAACATCGGGTTCAATACATTTAATCCGTTTCAGATCAATATTACCACCGAATATATTATAAAACGAATACCCTCAGTTTTTAGTTTAGGAACGGAGTATTTTTTCTCCAAAGATTTGGTCTGGCGTGTACAGATTGATAAAGAAATAAGCAGCAACTACCGTTTTGCATCAGGTTTCGATTATGAAATGCTCAATTTTCTGAAAATTAAACTCGGTGCTTATGCCGGCAATTATTTGGTTTCGTGTTTGGGTTTGGGAATCAAAACAGGGGCATTCTTTTTCGACTTGAACGGTGAATTACACCCGCTGTTAGGATTAAACACATTTGCTTCAGTTAAATATCGGTTTTAAAAAACTATCAACCAATGAAACGACATCTGATCGGTCTGTTGATATTACAACATTTTTTCGCCATTTCGTTAACAGCGCAGGATGTTGTGACCACAACCGATCAGCTGATAGCCGATATTTTTGAACAATTTACAGCTGAAAGCGATGAAGCAATTGATTATGAAACATTTTATGAAGAATTACTTTCGGTGAGCAAAGAACCTTTAAACCTGAATACAGTTACAAGGGAAGAACTTGAGAAATTGCCTTTTCTGTCGGATACTCAGATTGAGAATATTCTTTTTTACCTGTACCGATACGGACCCATGCAAACAATATATGAACTGCAGTTGGTCGAAGCAGTTGATATGACCGATATCAGGCGGATGTTGCCTTTTGTGGTGTTGGGAAAAGCCGAAAAACAACTGCCCAAAATAAACTGGAGGGATGTGGTAAAATACGGCAGAAATGAAATTTTGATGCGCATTGACAGAGGGCTTGAAACGAAAGAAGGTTATCGTTTATCAAAAGTAGGAAACGAAAATCAGGATACCGCTAATTCAAGTAAATATCTTGGAAGTCAGTTTTATAATACCACAAAATATCGCTTTCGTTTCAAAGACAGAGTGCTGTTTGGAGTAACAGCCGAAAAAGATGCCGGCGAACAATTTTTGGGAAATACCAAAAAAGGATTTGATTTTTACTCCCTTTATGCGCAGATTAACAATGTAGGGAAGATAAAACGCATTGTACTGGGCGATTACAGGGCAAATTTCGGATTGGGATTAGTGCTTCACCCCGATTTCGGCATGGGAAAATCTTCATACGTCATGAATGTTATTCCTCGAAATTCGGGATTAAAAAAATACAGTTCAACCGACGAATACAATTTTTTCAGAGGAGCAGGTGCTACATTGGAATTCGGAAAAATGAACCTGACAGCGTTTTACTCCTTTAAAAATATTGATGGAGATACCCTAACCGGAAATTTTACAAGTATTTATAAAACAGGATTACATCGCACTATCAGTGAATTAGGAAAAAAACATAACATCCATCAACAGGTTGTCGGAGGCAATGCAACGATTACTTTCACGAATTTTCAAATGGGACTCACGGCAGTTCATACCAGTTTCAATCACCATCTTATTCCCCAAAAATCGGTTTACAACTATTTTTATTTTTCTGGCAATCAACAAACCACAGTAGGAATCAACTACAGGTATCGATGGCATAAATTGAATTTATTCGGCGAAACTGCTGTTACTGAAAATCTGGCATTGGCAACAATCAATGGTTTTACTGTGTCGCCTTTGTCAACTGTGTCATTAGTTGCGATACACCGCTATTTTTCGCCCGAATACGATACATTCTATGCCAATACTTTTTCAGAATCGTCGCGCGTCAACAACGAAACCGGATTTTATATCGGAACAGAAATCCGACCGTTCAGAAAATGGAAATTTGCGGCATATACCGACAGTTATCGTTTTCCTTGGACTAAATATACAATAAATGCTCCTTCGACCGGAATGGATTATCTGTTACAGACCGATTTTACTCCCCATAGGAACTTGTCCATGTTTTGGCGTTTTAAATATGAGGAAAAGATGAACAATTTTTCGGAAAGCAAAGCGGCGATGACTGTAATAAATCCAATTCTGAAAGGTTATTTGCGTTATCAATTGGTATATACTTACGCAAATTTTACCATGAAAACCATGATTGAAGGAAATTTGGTTAAAAATGCGAAATTAATGTCCGGATATGGGATTACTGCATTGCAGGATTTGAGTTATAAATTCACAAAATTGCCGTTGAGTGCCGATTTCAGGATACAGTTTTTCGATGCAAAGGATTATGATAACCGTTTTTATACTTATGAAAAAGATGTTTTATATGCATTTTCAATTCCTATGTATTACGGATCGGGCAGCAGGTACTATCTGAATTTTAAATATGAACTCAACCGGCAAATTTCATTCTGGTTCAAAATAGGACAAACTGTTTATTCCGACGACCGCGAAACGATAGGAACAGGAAATGAAAAAATTATAGGAAATCGAAAGACTGATGTAAGGTTTTTGATGAAATGGGAATTTTAAATAAAAGATTCAAGTTATCCGTCAACGGGATGTTCAGGAGTGCTTAAAATCAGTTGATATAAATCTACATCTAACCAACGGTTAAACTTGAATCCAACCTGTTTAATCCGACCAATAAAACCGAATCCATACGATTTATGCAACCGGACACTTGTTCCATTCGAAGCATCAATCACACTTACGATACAATGAAAGTGCTGCGCTTTTGCATTTTTGATAATTTCGCCAAGCAGTATTTTTCCCAGTCCTTTTCCCCTGAAATCTTTATGAACATATAACGAATTTTCGACGGTATATTTGTAAGCAGGACGCATACGAAAAACGCCATAAGTACCAAAACCCAGCAAATGGTTTTCAACATCAACAATACCTATAATCGGAAAGTTTTGCTCTTTTTTCAACTCAAACCATGTTTTTATTGTATCCAACGTCCATGGCTGGTACTCGTACAAAGCCGTTGTGTTAAGTATTGCATCGTTGAAAATATCGAGAATCTGCGATGAATATTCAGGAGTGCAGGTGATTATTTTCAACAGATGAAGTCCATCGACCGAAAAATGATTTGAATGATCAATAGATTTTTTTTTCATTTAATATTGGTTAGTTGAAGTAATCAATTTGAAAATAAGGGTTATATGACTTTTTAAATTCATTCAGGCGGTATGCAAAAAAGGAATCTACTTCATCATTTTGTCAATAATAATTCTGCCATTCTCAAATCCATTTCCGTTGTAATCTTTATGTTTTCGCGGTTTCCGTCTGTTAAATGGATGGTTGCTCCTAAGTTTTCAACCACTGATGCATCATCGGTAAAAAGTGTTGAAAATTCTTGTTTGTAGGCTTTTTTCAGTAATTCAGCATCGAAAACCTGAGGTGTTTGTACTAATTTATACGCATTTCGGTACACAGAAATGTTTCCATTGTGTGTTATCTGACGAATACTGTCCACCAAATCGACAACCGGAATGGCTGTATCGAATTTTGCTGCTGCATCGAAACAGCGCGCTATGGTTCCATTGCTAACCAATGGGCGTACTCCATCGTGTACTGCCACTAAAGAAGGCGTTTTTACAACTTCCAACCCTTTTTTTACCGATTGAAACCGCGTTTCTCCTCCCGCCACAATGTGGTGAGGTAGTGTAAAGGCATGTTTTTTGCACAGATTGTTCCAAAAACCTATCTGACTTTCGGGCAATACTAACACCAATTGTATAAAGTTATCGTACCGGTGAAAAGCTTCGAGCGTATGCATCAAGATGGGTTTGCCTTGTAAATCAATGAATTGCTTAGGAATGTCGGTGTTCATGCGTTCGCCTTTTCCGCCGGCAACGATGAGTGCAATTTTGGGTTTTGTCATAATACAATGAATTTGGAACAAAGATAAACATTTCGGTATAAAAAACGAAAAAATGCAAAATCAAATATACAACGTGCAGTATATCATTCAAATAGAAAACTTTTTTGGATTTTTTTTGAATAAGCGCTTTTTAGGTCATTGATGTTGAAGCAAACAAATTGAATAAAAACTTCCGATTAACGACAACATTTTTATAACTTTGCACTCAATTTAATCATAAGGCAATGAACAAATTTTTGGTTTTTATTTTATTAAGTACGTTTTATCTGAATATTAACTTTATTTCAGCTCAAAACGACAAAGCAACGAAACGAAATATCTTCGATTCACTGACTAAGAAAGATACTGTAAGCGGAGCAAACGTTAAAATATTTCAGGATAAACGAGTTGAAGAATTTATCACTGATAAAAGGAATTATACGGGTTCGCAAAATATGACGCTCGGAAGCGGTTACCGCGTACAGGTTTTTTCGAGCAATACACAGCGTACTGCTAAATCGGAAGCATTTAAAATTGAAAAAGATATTCGGGAACTTTACCCCGAATATCCTGTATATGTTAATTATACTTCTCCTTTTTGGAAAGTGAGAGTAGGAGATTTTAGTTCACTCGAACAGGCTCATACTTTCAGAAATGAGTTGATAAAATCATTTCCGCACTTAAAGAGTGAAACATATACAGTAAAAGATCAAATTAACATATCGACAGCAAAATAAAATATGGACTTCAACATCAACCAACCGGTTCCGTTCGAACCTGAGAAAACCGCACAAATTGCACATCATTATCAACAAATTATAAAATTACTCGGCGAGGATGTCGACCGTGAAGGACTTTTGAAAACACCCGAACGGGTATCGAAAGCCATGCAGTTTTTATTGAGCGGATATGAACAAAATCCCGAAGAAATTCTGCGCACTGCCATTTTTACCGAAGATTACCGCCAAATGGTGATTGTGAAGGATATTGATTTCTATTCGATATGCGAACATCATATGCTCCCTTTTTTCGGTAAGGCTCACATCGCCTACATTCCCAATCATCACATCACCGGATTAAGCAAAATAGCCCGCATTGTCGATGTTTTTGCCCGCCGGTTGCAGGTGCAGGAGCGCATGACAACACAAATAAAAGAATGCATTCAAAACACACTGAACCCGCTCGGCGTAATGGTTATTCTCGAAGCCCAACACTTGTGCATGCAAATGCGCGGCGTGCAGAAACAACATTCCGTCACCACCACGTCTGATTTTACAGGCGTTTTTCAACAGGCAAAAACAAGGGAAGAGTTTATGAATTTGATCAATAGGAAATAAAAATGATACTCACCAGCACTTGATTTTTATATAGTAAAAGACATTAGAGCAATCCCGATGGACTTCGCCGATAGCTATCGGCGTGAGCTCAGTCGAACGCTATCGGGAGAAGCACAGTATATCATATAAATGAGCCCACTGTATAAAATCAAAAAACTCGAAATTTAACACGTCTTATTATTGTAATACTCTGATAATCAAATGTCATTCTTCGTGAAATTATCGGTTTTTAGAGTAAAATGGACTTTATAAAGTGGACTCATATATGCAAAAATCAAAGTGTCTGTTATATTTGACGTTTATTATATAAAAGCACTCAAAAAACATAGTATCCGAATCAGCATGGATGGTCGTAGGAGAGCTATCGATAACATCTATATTGAAAGATTTTGGAGAACTATCAAACAGGATTATGTGTACATGAATCCGTGCGAGAACGGACTAGAATTGTACAAAGGAATAAAATGGTTTATAGAGTATTACAATACGAAAAAGTCTCATCAGGGCATTGAAAGACAAACTCCCC
>JAURYY010000013.1 GCA_030653695.1 Paludibacter sp.
TTAGTCCATACTTCAGACAGAATTGATATTAAAGGAGAGAGTTTAAGAAAAAAACAGTAATTTTGTCATGCTAAATGGTTCTTAAAATAGAACCTGTTTGGGGTGGGTCAGTATCACCGTATTGGTGGGTCAGTATCACCGAAATATCCATGGTTCAGACAGTTTGAAAATTCCATACCTAAATGGTGGCTTGTTTGAAGAAGACGACAAGAAACATAGAAACCTAATTTTTCCTTCAAATCTTTTTAAAAACCTATTTGATTTTTTTAATCAATACAACTTTACAATTTACGAAGACGACCCTAACGACCATACCGTAGCGGTTGACCCTGAAATGTTAGGGCATATTTTTGAAAACTTACTGGAAGACAACAAAGACAAAGGTGCATACTACACGCCTAAAGAAATTGTGCATTATATGTGCCAGGAGAGTTTGATTGAATACTGTCTGAACTATGATTTTTCTGATTATGGGATTAATATGATTGAAGAAGAAAAAAGAAACTTGATTTCCAATTTTATAAAAAAGAAAGAAATAGATATTCAAAAACTTCAAAAATCAAGCAAATCAAACGAATCCTATAAATCATGGTTCAGACAATTGAATAATGCTTTGGACAGTGTAAAAATTTGTGACCCAGCCATTGGCTCGGGTGCTTTCCCAATGGGTTTGCTACACGAAATATTTACTGCCAAACAAACCCTGCATTATTATCAAAAGCAATTAGAAAATCATAGTCAATCAAATAATCAAACAAATCATAGTTCAGACAATTTTGATGCTTCGGCTGTAAAACTCAATATCATTCAAAACAGTATTTATGGCGTGGACATTGAAAAGGGGGCTGTGGACATTGCCCGACTGCGTTTTTGGTTGAGTTTAATTGTAGACGAAGAAAAACCAAAAGCCCTGCCAAACCTCGATTATAAAATTGTAGTTGGTAATAGATTAGGAATTGTCAATTAATAAAGTACTCAACATAGTATCATATATGCATGATTATAAATATATCAACAAATAATACACGAGCATATTAATTGTTGACAATTCCTTAGTAAGCAAATTAGGCGATGATATAATTGATATAGATTGGAATTTAAACGAAACAGCTCACGGACTTTTTGGTGCAGACTTGGCAAAACAAAAAGGCGACTTGCTTAAAAAAATAAGCCAAGAACAAAAAGAATTTTTTAGCCCAGACAGCGATAAGAAAAAATTAGCTACTGACATTCGCAAACTAAAAATTGATTTACTTATTACTCAATTAGAGTTAATGGTTAAAACACAAGGAATAGAAACAAAACCAAGTGGCACAAACAGAGCATTAGCGAAGCAGACCGCAATTTATTTGCAAACCATAGGCTGGAAAAACATAATAAAGGATTTACAAAAATTAAAAACTAAACCCGAACTACCATTACATTTCTTTGACTGGAAATTAGACTTCCCTGAAGTGATGAATGAGCAGGTAACCGAAAATATTGGTTTTGATATTGTGATTGCGAATCCACCATATGTTTCTTGGTACTCTAAACAAGCAAGGGTTTTAGATAGCAATATTGAAAAAGCACTTCGAAGTAATTACAAATTTCTAAATGAAGAAAGTCCAAAATTGAGAATAAATTCTGCAATGTTTTTTATGGAAAAGGGATTTGAACTTCTTAAAAAAGATGGCTTCATAGTATACATACAAGACCTTAATGTAATAGAAAATCCTTTCAAGCCAATTAGAAAATATATAACGGACAACTTCAAATTGAAAGAATTGATTATTGGTTTGAAAGCATTTGAAAATGTAGGAAGTGGTCAAGTAATTTTCTCGGGATATAAGTCAAAAGCTGTAAACTCATTTCTAAAAATACAAGAATCATTAGAAAAAAAGAACATCGTTTATTTGGAGCAGATGAAGATTATTGATTACGACTATTCTTGGATAATATCTGCAAATCAAAAATTGCTTTTAAAAATTGAAAAGGACTCTGAAATATTAGGAGAAAGTTACGAAAGCCATACTGGTGTTGCAGTAAATGCAACAGAAGAAGGGAAAGCATATTTTATTAAAGATTCATTTATAAAAAATTCTTATCCTTTTTTAAAGGGAGGCTCATCTGTATATGAATCATTTTGTACACCTTCAATTAATGCCTTTTTACTTTTTGATAAAGTAATGGAATCCAAACTTAATGATGAATTTGATAAATTATATTTTAAAAACAAAGGTTCTCATCAAAGACCATTTAATCTGCGTAGAGCGGATGAATACAATAGACCCAAAATATTTATTAGACAGTCTGATATTAAATTCACTGCAACATATATTGAAGATTTTGTTTTTGGAAATTATTCATTATTTAACCTCTTTCATACAAAAAATGATAAGAAGGAACTCCTGTATTTACTTGCAATTTTAAATTCTAAATTATTAACATTTTACGGGAAAGAAACTGAAATAATTTTAATTAAAGCAGGTAAAACACCTCAAATTAGAAGCGGTCAAAGAGGACCCAAGGGAATTAAACAATTACCTATAAAAAAATGCAACAACCAAACCAAACAATTATTTAAAGGAAAAGTAGAAATAATCCTTTCTCAAAAATCCAAAGACAAAGATACTACCGACAAAGAGAAAGAAATAGACAATTTAGTTTACAAACTTTACGAACTTACTTACAACGAAGTAAAAGTAATAGACCCTGAATTTAGTTTAAGTAAAAAAGAATATGAAGCCATAGAATTGGAGTAAAGCCAACGCATTTTACAAGCACATTTAAAAACCGCACCAGCAACAGCACGACCAAAGTTTTTAAAAGAGCTTGCAAAGCCAACGCAAAAGAAAAATTGAATTAAAAAAAATTTCCAACGCTAAAAAAAATAAAAAATACTCAACCCACAGCCGACACAAACGCAGACCTCAATGACCGACAAACTCAATATTGACAATGGTTGCAGACCACAGACGACAAGAACGCCAGCTGCTAACAGCGGGTTTAAGAAATTGGCGGTTCAGTGGTTAAATCAAGTTCAGTTTTTCAATCAACCATTTGTGGTGGCAGACAGTTTTGTGCTCCGAAATCGCCAACTTCTTAAACCCCCGAACCGTTATCGGTCATTGTAAAAAGACAACAGTACAAACATAAACCGACAGGCAGAAAAATAAAAAGAGTAATATTGTAAAACGAAAATAACAATTAAAATCAAAAACAAAAATGAAAATGAAACAAAAAAAAGTAAAATTAAGTGTTTTGTTGTTAGGACTCGGACTAACAGCACAAGCACAACAAGCAACTACCGCCACAGGCGGTAATGCTTCAGGTAGCGGAGGAACCGTTGCTTACAGCGTAGGACAAATAGTTTACACTACCCACACAGGAGCAACAGGCTCGGTGGCACAAGGCGTGCAACAACCCTACGAAATATCTATTGTGTTGGGGGTAGAAGACCACCAAATAAGCCTTAATATGCAGGCTTACCCTAACCCAACTACCGATTATTTAACGCTAAATGTTGGCAACTTTGAACTTTCAACTTTGAACTTTCAACTCTACGACATTAGCGGAAAATTAATTGAAACCAAAAAAATAACTGGCACAACCGAAACTATCCGAATGGAGAATTTACCAAGTGCAACCTATTTTTTGAAAATAACAAATAACAATAAAGAAGTAAAATCATTTAAAATCATTAAAAACTGAAAAATTATGAAAACAAATAACAAAAAATTAAAATTAGTGCTAGCGCTTTTAACTTTTACCTTTTCACTTTCTACTCTTTGGGCCCAAGCCCCACAAAAAATGAGCTATCAAGCAATTATTCGGGATGGTTCCAATGTTTTGGTTATGAGTACACAAGTTGGTGTCCAAATAAGTATTTTGCAGGGTTCCGGTTCGGGTACTGCTGTATATGTTGAGACGCATTTACCCACTACAAATCTTAACGGATTGGTAAGCCTTGAAATTGGTGGCGGTACAATTGTTTCGGGAACATTCAGTGGAATTAATTGGGCAACAGGCCCCTATTTTATTAAAACAGAAACGGACCCCGATGGCAGCATAGGAGGACTAAACTACACTATTGTAGGTAGTAGCGAGTTGCTGAGCGTCCCTTATGCACTTTTTAGTGAAACAAGTGGTTCAAGTACAGATTGGCATTTGCTTGGAAACGCCGGTACAACCGATGGTACTGATTTTATTGGAACAACTGATAATGTTCCATTCAATATCCGTGTAAATAATCAAAGAGCTGGCAGGATAGATCACCTGCTGAGTAATACTTTTTTCGGTTATAAAGTAGGAAACCCTAATACCACTGGTGACAACAATACCGCCACGGGTGCTTTTACGCTTAACTCTAATACCACTGGTTTTGAAAATACAGCTATTGGAAGCCACGTTCTTTCTAGTAACACAATCGGTCAACAAAATACAGCCACGGGTGCTTTTGCGATGCAGTTCAACACCACCGGAAGCGTTAATACGGCTATAGGTCAGGGAGCTTTGAATTTAAACACCACAGGGAGCTATAATAGCGCTTTGGGTTTCCAGACACTTCTTTTCAATACTACAGGAACACATAATACGGCAAGTGGTTATTTGTCAATGAATGAAAACACAACAGGATATCACAATGCGGGCTACGGAAGTTATGCATTGAACAGCAACATCACGGGTTTTGAAAATACAGCCGTTGGTTACTTGGCTCTTACAAACACAACCGTGTCAAACGGAAATACCGCATTGGGTGCTAATGCAGGAGATTATTTACTTGATAATGGTAGTAATAATACGTTTTTAGGTTACAATGCATCTGCTTTGGTTGCAGGGCTTAATTCTACTACTGCTTTGGGATATAATGCGAAAGTTTCCATTGACAATGCGATGGTGTTAGGAGGCACCGCAGGCGATGCGGTAACCGTTGGTATTGGAACTACTGCTCCACATTCACGTATGCAGGTAAATGGTTCGTTTGCGACAACCATTGTTGGTACAAACGGTGCGTATACTTTGGGAATTGACGACCAAATAATACTGGTAAAAAACACTACAACCGTTACACTGCCGACTGCATTTGGGATAGCTGGAAGAATATATACGATAAAAAGAATGGATCCAGGAAACGTTGCAACTCTTGCTGCAAGCGGTTCAGAAACCATTGACGGTACCGCAACCCAAACCATAAATTCTAATTATGCAGGAATTACCGTTGTAAGTGATGGCAACAATTGGGTAATTATTGCCAGGTTTTGAGCAATTTGTTTGAAAAGGGCATAAGGTGGAATCATGTATATTTGACAAATGAAATTACTAAATTTGTAGCAAAGAAAAGCACAACGAACCGCTAACACGGGTTTGGCAAAAGTGGCGGTTCAGTGCTCCGCAGACACATTTGTGGTTAATCAACATTGGTTCTCCGCATCAACATTTGTGGTAAAAATCGCCAACTTCTTGTAGCTGCAAAACGTTATGGGCAAGTTTAAAAAACGACACAGCGGACACGGACAGCCAAGAGAACCGACTCGATTTGACACTTCTTGACTATGCCGACTGACAACAAAAAAAATAAAATGTGGAGACCAGTGACCACCTTAAAAACGGGGCGAGACCGAAAAGCCTAAGAGTAGGAAAATTTAAAAATATACAAATATGGAAAAGTCAAAAGTAGACATGTTTATCGGAATGAATGCCGAAAATTTTAATCCGCAAGACCTTATGGTTATTAAAGAAAAACTTGAGAAGATGGATGACGAAAAATTTTATCTAGTACAAGGTACTGAATTTCAAAAACCATCAACTATTTTAATTATTGCTATTTTATTAGGATGGGAAAGATTTTGGTTAGATGACGTTGGACTCGGAATAGTGAAAATAATTACTTGTTATGGGTGTATGATTTGGTGGATAGTAGACATTATATCAGCAAAAGAGCGGACAAAAAAATATAATTTCAAGAAATTTACTCAAAAATTATCTTTTGTGTAGAATGAAATATTTTTCAATAAGTAAGCAAGTGCACCAATCTTGCTTACTTATTTACTCAAAGCTTATTGGACTTGTTGCTTTTCCAATTTTACTCTATTTTGTTCCTCTTGATTGGTTAAATAAACAACATTCTATTTGTCTAATTAAGAATGTTTTTGGAGTTGAATGTTTCGGCTGTGGTATAACAAGAGCAATATTATCAGCGATACAACTAGACTTTACTAACGCCTATGATTATAATCATTTAGTAATAATCGTGCTGCCAATATTTATCTATGTTTGGGTTAAGATAGTTATTGACACTACTAAACAAATAAAGAAAACCAGCCCATAACAGCACCTACAAGAAATTGGCGGTTCAGTGGTTAGATGAAGTTTTGTGCTTCGTATCAAGTTCATTGCTGGCAGACAGTTTTGTGCTCCGAAATCGCCAACTTCTTAAACCCGCAAAACGTTACCAGCAAGCGTAAAGACGACACAACAACCATTAAACAGACAGATAATCATCGAAACGACAGGAAAATATATCGACAACTTACGGGCAGACTTTTTGCCGACACGACAGCCGACCGCTTCGTGTTTTAATTTTTTTCCCACCGCACAAAAAAAATTAAAATTCATTGCTGTATAGCTTCACTACGTTGTTGATGTTAATCCCCCGCCCCTCTTCTTTGTGAAGCGTAGCGAAACAAAGAAGAGGGGCGGGGGATTTGGTTAAAATGACAACTTGCTTAAATTTGTAATTATCTAAAAAACAAAAAATGAAGCAAGTTTATCATTCTAACGCAAGAACAAATTTACATTATCGTTCTGAAATTAACAACAGTAATTTATCAAACGAAAAATTATCTGTTCAATATAATGTATCAGTCAATACAATAAGTAAATGGAAAAACAGAATAAATTTTGAAGATAAAAGCTCAAGACCTGATTCAATTCAATATTCCTTGTCAGAGATAGAGCAAGCTCTTACTGTCCATATTAGAACTACTACTTGGTGGGCACTTGACGATATAGTTGAAATGGTTTTTCTAACAGACCAGAAATCAATGCGAAGTGCTGTTTATAGGGCATTCGTGAGGAGTGAAATTAATAAAGTTCCTCAAAAAGAAAAAGATAAAGCAAAAAAATTTAAAGAATATGAACCAGGGTATTTACATATTGACGTTACTTATTTGCCTAAAATAGGTGGCGTAAAATATTATCTATTTGTAGCCATAGACAGAGCTACACGAGCGTTATATTATAAAGTATATGATGCTAAAACATCGGAGAATACAGAGGAGTTTATGAACGAGTGTATCGCTTTTTTCCCCTTTGGTATTACACACGTTTTAACAGACAATGGATTGGAGTTTACCAATAAATTGATTAAGTCCAAAAAAGGACATTATTGCACCAAACCTTCTAAATTAGATGATATTTGCAGCCAGAACAACATCCATCACAGGCTCACAAAACCGGGAACTCCCAAAACCAACGGAATGGTAGAAAGGGTAAATGGCACAATAAAAAACGATACAATAAAAAAACATAACTACGAAAATATAGAGCAAATTAACAGTGATTTAATGAGGTTTGTGGTGTTTTATAATCTCTACAGAAGGCACGGAGGTTTAAGAAAAGAACTAAACGTAAAAACGCCTTTTGATGCCATTGAAAAGTGGTACGAAATAAATTCCGAAATTTTTAATCAAAATCCTTTGCAGTTTAAAAATAAAATCTTATCATTGCAAAATAATAAAGCAAGTCCACATCAACAACCTTGTGCAACTTAACAT
>JAURYY010000333.1 GCA_030653695.1 Paludibacter sp.
CAGTAACCAATCGAAACTGTTTGAAAGTGCATCGATTACCGCTTTTGCGCCAAGGTAACTGCCTCCGATACCGATAACTACAACTACTTCGCAGTTGTCGCGCAAAATTTTTGCCGTATTTTCAACATCGGCAAGGTGAGCATCGTCAATGGAACTTGGTAAATTCAGCCAACCGAGAAAATCGCTTCCTTTTCCGGTTCCTTGATGCAGCGAAGCGTTTGCTTCGGCAATTTGAGCGTTGTAGCCCGCAACAGCTTTTTCGGAAATAAATCCGAATGTGTTGTCGATAGAAAGTTTAATGTGTTGCATAAATAATATTTAGTTTGAAAGTTTGAAGTTTGAGACAAGGCATGCCTTGTCTGTACGTTTGTTAAATTCAAAAAGTGAGTTTGAAGTTTTAAAAATCTTAAATCGAACACATTCAAGATGTTAAACCTACAAACTATAATCTCACGACTTATTTTAGTTTTTCCGTCAATTTTCTGATTTCTAACGTTGGTGAACAACGATTATATAAAATTTCGTAAATAGCATCTACAATGGGCATATTTACCTGATATTTTTCGTTCAACTCATGGATACATTTGGTTGCATAATAACCTTCGGCAATCATTTCCATTTCCAATTGGGCAGTTTTCACCGAATATCCTTTCCCGATCATAGTTCCGAACAAGCGGTTTCTACTGAATTTTGAATAAGCGGTAACCAATAAGTCGCCCAGATAGGCAGGTTCGTTGATATCGCGATGAAATGGATTTGTGGCGTTACAAAAGCGGTTCATTTCCTGAATAGCATTAGAAATAAGCACTGCCTGAAAATTATCTCCATACTTCAAGCCATGACAAATTCCGGCTGCAATTGAATAAATATTTTTCATTACTGATGAATACTCAATCCCAAGAACGTCATCGCTTATCGATGTTTTAATAAAACTTGTTGAGAATCGTTGCGCCAGTATTCTCGCCTTTTCTCTTGATTTACAAGCTATAGTAAGATACGACAATCTTTCGAGCGCAACCTCTTCGGCATGACATGGACCGGCAAGCACAGCCATATTTTCCTTGGGCACATTATATATATTCTCAAAGTAATCCGAAATAATCATATTTTCGTCGGGCACGATACCTTTTATTGCCGAAACAATAAATTTCCGATCAAGTTTGCGGTGTAACTTTTTCAAATGTTGTTTGAGAAAAGGCGATGGTGTTGCAAAAATTAATATATCGGACGTAGCGACCAAATGATTGATATTACTGGTAAATTTAATTCTATCTGTATCGAATTTAACACCTGTAAGATAGGAAGGATTTTTACTCAAACGGATAAATTCATCAATTTGTTCCTGTCGACGCATATACCAGTTTATTTCTTCGGCATTAACCAATACAATTTTGGCAATTGCAGTAGCCCAGCTACCACCTCCCAATATTGCAATTTTACTTTTTTCGTTCATGATATTATTAGTGAACAAGTAAACGAGTAAACGAGGCAATACCTCGACTTTCTACTCCTTGTTTACTTGTCTTCTTGTTTACTTGTTACCTCTCCCGTCCCGATAGTTATCGGGAATCGGGATTGTTTACTTGTTTACTAAATTAATCCACCCTGCCACTTCTTCTTTCGTAGGATTTGTCAGTTCTAATTTGTTCTTTTTATTAATTCCGCAAATGTCCTGATGGAATTTGTTAGGATTCAATCCTTTCAAATCAGCAACCATTACTATTCCGGCTTTTTGCACTATTTCGACCCAGGGTTCAGGAATTCCAAGTGCCATAAATACTTCGGGTACGTCTTTTTTAGCCGCTTTTTCGGGTTTCATTTGCGGGAAGAAAAGTACTTCCTGAATGGCTTGTTGTCCGGTTATCAACATCACAAGTCGATCCATACCAATGCCCATACCCGAGGTTGGAGGCATTCCATATTCAAGGGAGCGCACAAAATCCATATCAATAAACATGGCTTCGTCATCGCCTTTTTCGCTCAGATTCAATTGTTCCTGAAATCGTCCCAACTGATCAATAGGGTCATTCAGTTCCGAATATGCATTAGCTAATTCTTTCCCGTTCACCATTAACTCGAAACGTTCGGTCAAATCAGGATTTTCGCGGTGACGTTTACAAAGCGGCGACATTTCGCGTGGATAATCGGTGATAAAAGTAGGCTGAATATAGTTTCCTTCGCATTTTTCGCCGAAAATTTCGTCAATCAGTTTGCCCTTTCCCATGGTTTCATCAACTTCAATATGCAATTGCCTGCATACTTCGCGCAATTGAACATCGTCCATGCCATTGATATCGATACCTGTGTGTTCTTTGATGGCATCTATCATGGTAATGCGTTTGAAAGGCGTTTTGAAACTTATGGTTTTGTCGCCAACGGTAATTTGGTTAGTGCCGTTCACGTCCATACAGATTTTCTCTATCATATTTTCGGTGAAAGTCATCATCCAGTTGTAGTCTTTGTAAGCTACATAAATTTCCATGGCTGTAAACTCGGGATTATGGGTGCGATCCATGCCTTCGTTGCGAAAGTTTTTCGAAAATTCGTACACACCTTCGAAACCGCCTACTATCAGTCGTTTCAGATACAACTCATCGGCAACGCGCAGGTAAAGCGGCATATCCAGCGCATTATGGTGTGTTATAAACGGGCGGGCTGAAGCACCTCCGGGTATGGATTGCAATATGGGCGTTTCTACTTCAATATATCCTTCGGTATTGAAATAGTCGCGCATCGACTGATAAACTTTGGTGCGTTTTAGAAATATTTCTTTTACACCTTCGTTTACCACTAAGTCGACATAACGTTGGCGATAGCGTTGTTCGGGATCTTCGAAAGCATCGAATACCACACCATCTTTGTACTTAACGATGGGCAGCGGACGAAGAGATTTACTTAGCACAGTTAATTCCTGAGCATGAACGCTGATTTCGCCCATTTGGGTGCGGAATACAAAACCCCTGATACCAATAAAGTCGCCAATATCGAGCAGTTTTTTGAAAACCGTGTTGTACATTTCGGGTTGTGCTTCGGTGTTAATGTCATCGCGACTTATATACACCTGAATACGTCCTTTGGAATCCTGAAGTTCGATAAATGAAGCTTTACCCATGATGCGGCGACTCATGATGCGTCCCGCAACACAAACATGCTTTCCACTTTCTTCGTCTTTAAATTCAGCTTTTATGTCGGTTGAAAACGCATTGGTTGGATACATGGCGGCAGGATAAGGATCGATGCCAAGATTTCGTAATTCGGTCAGACTTTGGCGTCTGAATTGTTCTTGTTCACTAAGTTCTGTGCTCATAAATGTTTAATATGCAAATTGCTGCAAAAGTACAAAAAAATAGCAATAATTTCGATAAGAAGAAAACGATAAGAAAAATATTAAACTGAAATATGTTTGTTTCATTTATTTTTTGTTGTTGAGAATAGAATGATGTTTGTATCTTTGCAATAAAAAAAGAAATTACAATATACTTAGATGAACGAATTAGAAAACTTATTCCGCAAGTTTACGGGCGAAAAGCTATTATCAAAAGAAGAACTCTCGGCTTCGGGTTCTAATCGCCGGTACTTCCGTATCGAAAGTAAAAAAACGTCTATCATTGGCGTAGAAGGCACTTCGGCAGAAGAGAATAAAGCTTTTATTACCATGTCAAAACATTTTTATTCCAAAGGGTTACCTGTACCGCAGGTATTGGCTCAGACTGACGACGGACTTTTTTATATACAGGAAGATTTAGGCGACACTTTACTTTTCGATTATGTGGCAGAAGGACGAAAAACGGGCGTTTTTTGTGAACCAGAAAAGGAAATGCTTCGTAAAACCATGCGTTTATTACCTGCTGTGCAAGTAAAAGGAGCTGAGAACTTCGATTTTTCAGTATGTTATCCACAGCCGGAATTTAACGAACGTTCTATTTTATGGGATTTGAATTATTTTAAATATTGCTTTCTGAAATCTACAGGATTAGAATTTCAGGAAAACCGATTAGAAGATGATTTTAAAAAATTATCCGATATTCTGTTGCGTTCGCACACCAACACTTTTATGTACCGCGATTTTCAGAGCCGCAATGTAATGATAAAAGATGAATCACCATACTTTATTGATTTTCAGGGAGGGCGATGTGGTCCACTTTACTACGATGTGGCTTCATTTCTGTGGCAGGCAAAAGCCAACTACAGCGAAGAACTGCGGAGTGAATTACTGCAGGAATATTTAAATGCTCTTAAATTATTAGTACCTGTCAACGAAGATGATTTCCGTGAGCAGTTGAAACATTATGTACTTTTCCGCACCTTGCAGGTATTGGGAGCTTACGGGTTTCGCGGTTATTTCGAGAAAAAACCACATTTTCTACAAAGTATTCCGTTTGCTTTATATAATCTGCGCATTATTCTTCACAACGACATTGCAGGTTATCCATATTTACTTGATGTATTGAGGATTATGACCGAACTCCGTCAATTTCGCGAAGTATCGGTACTCAAACCTTTGATGGTAAAAATTTACAGCTTCTCGTTCAAAAAAGGCATTCCGCATGATGACTCCGGCAATGGCGGTGGTTTTGTTTTCGATTGCAGGGCAGTAAATAATCCCGGAAAATACGAACGTTATGCACACTTCAATGGTCTCGATGAATCGGTTATTCAATTTCTTGAAGAAGATGGTGAGATACTTGCATTTCTTGACAATGCCTATCATTTAGTTGATGCATCGGTAAAACGCTACAAAGACCGTGGTTTTACAAATTTGATGGTCGGTTTTGGTTGTACCGGCGGACAACACCGGTCGGTTTATTCAGCTCAGAAAATGGCAGAACATATCAGCGAAAAATTCGGGGTTGAGGTGCAATTGATTCACCGCGAGCAGAATAAGGAACAGATATTTGCGAGTAAAGCAATTTAATCCCCGTAAAGTCAATTAATTCGATATGAAAGCAATGATTTTCGCTGCCGGTATGGGCACACGTCTTAAACCAATTACCGATAAATTACCAAAAGCACTTGTTCCCGTTGCCGGAAAGCCTTTATTGGAACATATTATTTTGAAGTTGAAAAGTGCTGGTTTCAACGAAATCATCGTGAATGTGCATCATTTTCCCAACCAGATTATCGGTTTTCTGAAATCTAAAAACAACTTCGGTATTCGTATTGAAATTTCGGACGAGCGGGACCTTTTGCTCGATACAGGTGGTGGAATTCGTAAAACCGCCTGGTTTTTCGACGATGGGAAACCTTTTCTTGTCCACAATGTTGATATACTTTCGAATATGGACTTACACGCGCTGTATCGTCAACATGTACGCACCAATCCACTTGCAACATTGGTTGTAAGTGAGCGCGAAACGTTTAGGTATTTATTATTCAACGATGACTTAAGACTGCAAGGATGGATAAACGAAAAAACCGGAGAAACGAAACCTGCCGGATTTAAAAAACCTGAACTTTACAAAAAACTTGCATTCTCGGGCATACAGATTCTTTCGTCTAAAATATTTGACATGATGGAAAAATCGGAACCCAAATTTCCGATAATGGATTTTTACCTTGCAAATTCCAAAACACAAAATATTTCGGGTTTTATACCTGAAAATTATCGCATGATTGATGTAGGAAAACTTGACGTATTAGACGAAGCTGATAAATTTATCTAACATTTTCTATGCATTAGCTTTTCTTTTCCGTGTTTTTTTTTTAATTATCTTAAATTTGCAAATTAGCCCGCTTGCTTTCAAGTCATAAATGAAATTCAGGGCTGGTGTAGTGTAACCTTTATAACAAAAGTATTTTGTTAATAATTATAAACCGCTGTAATACACATTAAACTATTTGGAAGATTGACAGTCAAAACTTACAAATAATCAAAAAAAAATATTACAATTTAAAAATTTATAGAAAATGAAAAAGTATGTAATGTTAGCTTTAGCAGCAATTTTATCTTTAGGAATTTCGACAAGTGCACAAAATCAGTCGACAGAACGCAGAGCCGGTCAGGGTCAGGGCGGGGGTGCACAAGATGGTCAACGCAATACAGGTATGCAGTTTACAGCAAAAGACAGAGCCGAAAGATTGGCAACACAATTAGAACTGACTGACGTTGAAAAAGCAAAAGTGTTGGAAATGTATGAAAAATTAGATGCCAAACGCGAAGAAGCTAAGAAACAGAATCAGGAAGTGAACACCAATAGGCGTGAGCAATTGGAAGCCCAACGTAAAGCAGAAGATGTTGAACTTGAAAAAATATTAAGCAAGGAAAAATTTGAAAAACATAAAGCCAATCGTGCCGAACGCGAAAAACGCATGAGAGAGCGTGAAGGAAATGCAGAAAGACAGGGTGGAAACAGATAAATAGCTATAAAAGAGGCTAACAAACCGGAATGGGATGTCAGCCTTTTATTTTTTTCAA
>JAURYY010000020.1 GCA_030653695.1 Paludibacter sp.
CATTAAGTGAATAAGATACTTAGCTATATTTTATAGTAAATTCTTCGTGGCGACTTTGTGCCTTAGCGACTTTGCGTTCAAAAGAGTTAAAAAAATAATTTTATTTATTAACAACTTGCTCTAAGCAGATAACCAGTTAAAGATATCAAATTGTTTTTTAACTTTGTTTGTATTAATTTGAAATTAAGCTACAAATGAAATCAGTAAAATTATCAATCTTAGTTTTTTTAATGATCAACTTATCAAGCTGTCGTGATGAAACTTCAATAATTATGAAGTATCATTTCTTCACACAAAGTGAATTAACTAATTTGTACATTAATCAGGATTCTGCATTGAATTTTCAAAAGGGTGTAGCCAAATGCATTACTTATGATCAATTCAATGTATGTCAAAGATTTTACGTTGAAATTGATACTATTCTGTTTAAATCAGAAAAAGGTGATACAATTGCATGTAAATACGATAATGGAATTATGATAAATCGAGTGCTTGACTTTTTCTTTACACCTGAAACTAAAACTATCGGTGGCGTTAATCTAACACCTATTGATAGTTGTTTTTTTTCAGAAGTATTTTATAGTATTCACAAACCAAGCGAATTTAAAGAAGACTCTTTAGCACAAAATATTGGATTTTATTATCGTGGATATAAAGACAATAAATATAATGCATACTTGTATAGGAGTCGACTTTTAGCACAAGATAATACATATTTCATTTCATCAAGAGACAATTTCACAATAAATGATTTGATATTCGAGAATTGTCTGTTTGTGATATTTTTTGATATGTTTTCAATCGAACAAGCTTCAATTATTTACTCAAACAAATATGGTTTTTTACAAGTAAAAGAAAAACAACATGAAATTACCAGAATGTTTTAAATATATTTTCATCTCATTATTATTTATTAGCTTAACCGGATTTTCTCAAAACACACCATTTAACTGTTTTGTTTGGGGAATTGACAAAATGGTTTACATACTTTATGAACTAACAGAAGATGATATTAAAATAATAGAAAGTTAAAATGAATTTATATTTACATGCTTTCGCTTACTATTTGGCAAAGACTATGACAACAAAAGGAAAGTGGATTTATTCAACCAAGAGAACAGCAAACAGCTTTGATGCATAATGGAGTACTCCCCAAAACAAGGCTAACATAACTATATTTAATTATTAACTTATGATAAAAAAATATTGTTTTTTCGACTCTGTTAATTTAAATTATAAAAATCAAACTTAATTGTGTAATTACCTGGTCATAAATTAACTGATTCCGATATTAGATGTTACCTGCCAGAAAAACAATGAAAATGGAAAACAAGTCAGTAATAATGATTATCTTTGTTGAAAATAGATATAAATGACAAATAAGACAACACATACAATTATTAATGGTGACAGCCGACAAATGAGCGAACTAAAAGATAAAAGTGTTCATTTAGTTGTTACTTCGCCACCATATTGGCAATTAAAAGACTATGGAACTGAAAACCAAATTGGGTTTCATGATGATTATGAAACCTACATTAATCATTTGAATTTGACATGGAAAGAATGTTACAGAGTTCTTCACGATGGCTGTCGTTTATGTATAAATATAGGGGATCAATTCGCTCGTTCAATTTATTATGGACGTTACAAAATTATACCTATTCATACAGAAATTATTAAATTTTGTGAGATTATCGGTTTCGACTTTATGGGTTCAATTATTTGGCAGAAAGCAACCACCATGAATACTTCAGGAGGGGCAAGCATTATGGGAAGTTATCCTCACCCCAGAAATGGAATCGTGAAATTGGATTTCGAATATATTTTACTTTTCAAGAAACAAGGAACAGCTCCAAAACCGACACTTGCGCAAAAGGAAAATTCGGCAATGACAAATGAAGAATGGAATACCTATTTTAATGGACATTGGTATTTCTCTGGTGCTAAGCAAGACAAACACTTAGCGATGTTTCCAGAAGAACTTCCAAATCGATTGATAAAGATGTTTTCATTTCCGAATGAAACTGTGCTTGACCCATTTTTGGGAAGCGGAACAACTTCATTGGTTGCAAAAAAACTGAATAGAAATTCAACCGGGTATGAAATTAATCCAGATTTTATTCCAATCATAAAAGAAAGAATTGGTGGAAATGAAGTTTTTTCCGAAACTGAAATAAGATTAATTAAACAACCCGAAATAACTGAATCTTTTGATGAAAAAATAGATGATTTAGATTATAAATTTGTTGACACTCTCAAATTAGACAAAAAGATTGATATAAAAAAAATACAATTTGGTTCCAAATTAGATGTCGAAAGTACTGGAAAACGAGAAGAATATTTTTCAGTAAAAGAAGTTATAAGTCCCGAATTAGTAAGATTAAACAATGATTTGATTATTCGATTAATTGGCATAAAACAAAATCCAGTATTAAACGGGGAAGCAAATGAGTATATGATAAACAAACTGAAAGGGAAGAAAGTATTTTTGAAATATGATGAAATAAAACACGATAAAGACCATCATTTGTTGGCATATTTATATTTGGAAAATAAAACATTTATTAATGCGCATTTACTGAAAGAAGGGTTAGTATTGGTTGATAATTCGTTTGATTATAAATATAAATCAAAATTCAATTCTATCATAAATGGCTAAGAAAGAAATATATAAATACTCGCTTGAATTTGGTAAAAAAGAAAAAGTGCTGAATTATGCTTGCCAAACGTATCAACTTTCACGACCAAATAAAGTTGGATCAGTAATGGCATTGATTAGAGAATGCCAACCAAAAACAATTGAAGAATGGGAAAACTGGTATTTTAAGAATGCTAAGGCCGATGGTAAAATCCATTCAAAATAACAAAAGAAAGTTTAACTGAACTTGGCGAACGGCTTTACGATAAAATCACAGAAGTAGTGATTCCAGAATGGCAGGACGCATTTAATAACCTGACAAAAGAAGATTGTGAAAATTACATTTACAACTTAACTATCAACAGAACTTTTGATGGGTATATTAGAGAAAAATCTGTAGTAAACGATGGTTTAGCTCATCATTTTAAAGAAATAACTTTTGAAGAAAGCCCTTCGGAGCTTGATCATGCAGGAGATATTGATTACTTGGGTTATGTAACAGAAGAAAAGGCTTTTGGAATTCAAATAAAACCGGTAACAGCAAAATCAAACTTTGGAAATTATTCTGTTTCAGAAAGAATGAAAGCAAGTTTTGAAAAGTTTGAACACGATTTTGGAGGAAAAGTCTTTATTGTGTACAGTCTTCACGGAGAAATTGCTAACATCGAAGTTATTGAACAAATTAAGAATGAAATAAAAAAACTTAACGACCAATAAATTCAAGTAAGTAATACAAGCCTATTTGAAAAAGTTGACGACATCGGTATTTCAGTATTATGTCCCGCTTTATTTTCTTTATGTTTACAGGTGTTTCACACGCAAATCGGATATTGTTATTACTCTCTTGTTATTGTCATTATACTATGAATGCAAAAGTGAATTAATTCAGAAAATAATTTTATGACTCAATCAAAACATCTCCACATTTCTCCAAATAAAATTAATCTAAAAGTTAATCTTCCAGCCTCCAAAAGTATCAGCAATCGCGCTTTGATTTTGGATGCGTTATCGTACAGTTCGTACGAAATCGAAAATTTGGCGGTTTGCGATGATACAAGTGTTCTTGTGAAAGCATTGGACTCTAACGATAGTACTTATGATATTGGAGCAGCCGGAACAGCTATGCGTTTTCTAACTGCTTTTTTGTCGAAAACGGTGGGTGAATGGGTAATTACCGGAAGTGAGCGAATGAAACAGCGTCCGATAAAACTATTGGTTGATGCGTTGAATAGTTTGGGGGCGCAGATTGAATATGTCGAAAACGAAGGATTTCCGCCTTTGCGGATTTTTGGAAGCGCGTTGACCGGAGGCGAAATTCACCTGAAAGGAAACGTCAGCAGTCAGTATATTTCGGCTTTGATGATGATTGCACCGACCATGCTCAATGGTTTGAAAATTGTATTAGAAGGTAAAATTATTTCTCGTCCCTACATCAATATGACGCAGCAAATGATGCGTGAGTATGGTGTGGAAGTTGAATTTGTTGATAATGTAATCAGTATCGAACCGCAAGATTATCAGCCAATTCCTTACAAAGTGGAGGCGGATTGGTCGGCAGCTTCATATTGGTACGAGATGCTGGCATTAGCCGGTAAAGGTGAAATTTATTTGAAAGGATTGCAAGCGCATAGTTATCAGGGCGATAGTAAAGTTGCAGAACTTTTTGAAAGTTTGGGAGTAAAAACAAACTATCTGTCAGATGGAGTATTGTTGACTTCGGACGGAAAAAGCGTTTCAGCCTTTGAGTACGATTTTGTTGATCAGCCCGATTTGGCTCAAACATTTGCTGTAACCTGTTGCATTAAAGGAATTCCATTTAATTTTGAAGGGTTAGAAAGTTTAAAAATTAAAGAAACCAACCGCGTTTACGCTTTGATGAATGAGTTACGTAAATTGGGTTTTGTAATAACCGAGCCAGCCGAAGGACAATTGGCTTGGAATGGCGAGAAGTGCGAAACTACCGAGACCATCAGCATTGCCACTTACGATGATCATCGCATGGCAATGGCTTTTGCTCCGGTGAGCCTGATAAGACCGATAGAAATTGAACACCCTGAAGTGGTTACCAAGTCCTATCCGAATTTTTGGGAAGAATTTGAGAAAATTACCACCCCCAACCCCTAAAGGGGAGTTGAAGATAGTTTTATGTTAAGTCTATTATGGCGTATTCCTTCAATTGCTGTCCCATTTATGGGACGGATAAATTGAATCAATGAAATTGGCTTTAGCCCAAATATATGAACCTTTGACTAAAGCCTCAAAAACTGTATTTAAATTTGCCGGCAGCTAAATCAACCGGCAATTGATTGCTAACATAACAATAGTTTTATGTAATAAATTATGTAATAAATTTCATATTCTCTTTTTTTAATCAAATGTAGTTTTTATAGTCCCCTTTTTAAGGGATAGCGGTCTTCTTGCTCCCCTTTAGGGGTTGGGGGTAGCTGTCAACCTTTCCATCACTTCATATACAATCGGGCATGTAGATGCATTTTTGATTGAGAGATTGTAAATTTGATAGAACCTTTTGCGGTCGGTATGTGGATATTCGCGACAGGCTTTGGGACGCGATTCGTAAATGGAACAATAATTATCATTTCCCAGAAACGGACAGGGCATCGAAAGGAATACCATATCGCCATCTTCATCAATACGTAAATATTTAGAAATAACCTCAGAGGTTTTCATTCTCAATGGTTTTGCCATACGCTCCACATCTTTGTCGGTAATTCGCGGACCTAATGCTCGACAGCAGTTGGCGCATTCAAGGCAATTGGTTTTTTTCGAAATTTCAGAATGAATTTCATGAATTTTAGTGTCCATCTTCTCAATTCTCTTTTTGTTTTTTGTTAAAAAACGTTTCCACTCAGGTTCACGTTTTTTAGCTAAATCTGATAATATATTGAAGTCTATTTGCTTGTACATCTGTATATTATATTTTTTTATTGTTCGCGCAAAGACAAATAAATATGTTACACAATACAAAAAAATCGAACATTCATAGAATTTTTAATGTATATTTGCACCCGCTTTATTTATCAACAAACAACTTTTATGAGTCAATTAAGTAATGTAATGGGTCAATACGATGCCCCTCAAAAAGCCAAAGAAGCTGGTGTTTATCCCTACTTTCGCCCTATTGAATCGGATCAGGATACTATTGTTACCATCAACAAAAAACACGTGTTAATGTTCGGTTCGAACAGTTATTTAGGATTAACAAATCATCCCAGATTAAAAGAAGGAGCGATTAAAGCCATCGAAAAATATGGAACCGGATGTGCCGGTTCACGTTTTTTGAATGGAACGTTGGATATTCACATTGAACTTGAAGAACGGCTTGCACGTTTAGTACACAAAGAGTCAGCGTTGGTTTATGCTACCGGTTTTATGGTAAATTCGGGAGTAGTTCCTTGTTTGACCGGACGTGAAGATTATTTGATTTTCGATGAATTTGACCACGCTTCCATTATCGAAGGAAAACGCTTGTCTTTTTCCAAACAATTTAAATATCGCCACAACGATATGGATTCGTTGGAAAAATTACTCAAAAAATGCGAACCCGACAAACTTAAACTCATTGTAGTCGATGGCGTTTTCAGCATGGAGGGCGATGTGGTAAAATTGCCCGAAATTGTAGCTCTTTCAAAAAAATACAACGCATCCATCATGGTTGATGAGGCACATTCGCTTGGTATTTTTGGAAAAACGGGAGCCGGTGTAACTGAACATTTTGGACTTTCAAAAGATGTTGACCTTATTATGGGAACTTTCAGCAAATCGTTGGGTACCATCGGAGGTTTTATTGCTTCGGACGAAAACATCATCAATTTCCTGAAACATAATTCGCGCACCTTGATTTTCAGTGCTTCAATCACGCCAGCTTCAACAGGTTGCGTGTTGGCTGCATTGGATGTTATGGTTGATGAACCCTGGCGCAGAGATGCTTTGTGGGCAAATACACAACGCAGTAAAGAAGGGTTTTTGAGAGAAGGTTTCGAAATCGGACATACCGAAAGTCCCATCATTCCGCTTTATGTACGTGATAATACCAAAACATTCCTGCTTACACGGATGTTGATGGACGATGGCGTGTTTGTAAATCCGGTGGTTTCGCCTGCGGTTCGCTCCGAAGACTCTCTGATCAGATATTCACTCATGGCAACGCATACTTTTGAACAAATTGATGAATCGATAGAGAAGATTTCAAAAAATGCACGCCTGCTCGGAATAATTGAATAATTGTATTATTAAAAAAATATAGTAAAAATATGTAAGAATAGAGCAAATCTCGAAAATAGATGGGTTCTATTCTTTGTTTTATTAAAAAAAAGTCTCCTAAATATAACTTTATGATTACTGTTTCAAACCTTGCCATTCAGTTTGGTAAACGTGTTTTATTCTCGGATGTAAACTTGAAATTTACAGCCGGAAATTGTTATGGTGTAATTGGTGCTAATGGCGCCGGAAAATCGACACTTATCCGTATTCTCAGCGGCGATTTGGATCCAACCCGCGGTACTGTTCAGTTTGGTCCCGGTGAGCGTTTGTCGGTGCTTGAACAAGACCACTTCAAATTCGATGACTTTTCGGTTATTGATACAGTGATGATGGGTCATGATGTACTTTGGAAAGTGAAAGAAGAAAAAGATACCATTTATTTGAAAGAAGATTTTACTGATGCTGATGGGTTACGTGCTTCTGAACTCGAAGATAAATTTGCGCAAATGAACGGGTGGAATGCCGAAAGTGACGCTGCTTCGTTATTAAGCGGATTAGGGATAAAAGAAGAAACACATTATCAGTTAATGAAAGAACTGAATGGGATGGAAAAGGTTCGGGTTTTATTGGCGCGTGTACTTTTTGGTAAACCCGACAATCTGTTACTCGATGAACCAACCAACGACCTTGACCTTGACACTGTAATGTGGCTCGAAAATTATTTAGCCAACTACGAAAATACGGTTTTAGTAGTTTCGCACGACCGTCACTTCCTCGATGCAGTAAGCACTCATACAGTAGATATTGATTTTGGTAAAATATCGCAATTTTCGGGCAATTATACTTTTTGGTACGAATCCAGTCAGTTGGCGCTGCGTCAGCAGCAATCGCAAAATAAAAAAGCGGACGAAAAACGAAAGGAATTAGAAGAATTTATCCGTCGTTTCAGTGCCAATGTTGCCAAATCGAAACAGGCTACCAGCCGTAAAAAGATGCTCGAAAAGCTCAACGTGGACGAAATTCAGCCATCAACCCGCAAATATCCCGGAATTATTTTTACCCCCGAACGCGAACCCGGAAATATGGTGCTCGAAGTGCACGGGTTAGAAAAAGTAGCTGATGATGGTACGGTTTTATTCAAAGATGTCAATTTCAATGTGGAGAAAAACGATAAAATAGTGTTTGTTTCAAAAGATCCGCGTGCCATGACTGCTTTTTTTGAAATCATAAACGGACACGATAACAACCATTCGGGCACTTATAACTGGGGAGTTACAATTACCCAGGCTTATTTGCCGCTCGATAATTCTGAATTTTTCAATACCGATTTAAACTTGGTTGACTGGCTTGGTCAGTTTTCGAGTGATACTACCGAATTTTTTATACGTGGTTATCTCGGCAAAATGTTATTTACAGGCGAAGAGATTTTCAAAAAAGCAAGCGTTCTATCCGGAGGCGAAAAAATGCGTTGTATGATTTCGCGCATGATGCTTAAAAACGCCAATGTAATGGTGCTCGATTCGCCCGCAAATCACCTCGATCTGGAATCAATTCAAGCATTCAACAACACGCTGGTTAACTTTAAAGGCAATGTTTTGATGGCTTCGCACGACAGGGAATTTATTCAGACCGTTTGTAACCGTATTATTGAGTTAACACCCAAAGGAATAATTGATAAACAAATGGATTACGATGATTATATAACTTCGGATGAAATTAAAGCTACACAAGCACGATTGTACAAGTAATCATACTAAATCCTGTAATCCCTTAAATTATGTATTGTTTTTAAGTATTCCTGCTCTGTTTGCCCGGGTGTGGGAACGAATTCGGTTTTTTCAAGGCAATTCAATGCTACTAAATCCATTATGGTTGAATAACCCGAACGAGCCATAATTTTTCCGGAACCGGTTATGAATTCAGCCAGTTCTTTGTCGGGCAAATGCGATACGAGTTTTATATTTCCAACATTCCTTTCAACGATTACACTTTGCGGTTTACCGCACATAATCAGCGTTTTGCTGCGCTCATTTTTAAATTTTTCAATCAGAAAATTTTCAAACAAAGTTCGTTGCGGTTCTGGTCCCGAAATCAATCCAATGACTTCAAATTCTTTGTTGGGGATGATTTCTATTCCCTGAAACCGCGACAACGGTCCGATAAATTTTGCATTGCGCGGCAATGGGTATTTGTGCGACAAATCGGCGGACAAGTTTTCTTTTCCTGCAACATCGGGAATCCAACATTTGTTAAACATATTGATAAAAACCCTGTGAATGAGCCAAACAAGAGGTTCAAGCCATTTAAAGCCACGCGGCATTTTAATCATCAGCTGGTGGGTAATATAAGTACAATGCGTTTTTTTTGTCCATAATCCGAAACGATAATCCGAAATTACTTGATCGAAATGTTCTGCTCCAAGGAGCTTTTTGAGCCAACAATGTTCTTCCCAAATTCCCATAAGAATGTTTGGTAAACTTTTTAATAGAGCGAAAATCTGTGTTTTCCTTAGAGAATATTTTATTTTATACGAAGGAAAAGTAATGAACCTAAGTTCGGGAAATTGCTGTTGTAGAAATTCGAGCGGAAAACCATCAGATGCAATAACTACTTCGTGGTTTTCGGCACGAAGTTTTCGGTTGATCGGCACACAACGTGTTGCATGCCCCAATCCCCAGTTTAGCGGACAAATGAGTATTTTCATAGATTTTTATTGAAAAACCTTTCAGCGTGCGCAATGCCTTTCAGCGTGCGAAGCACCTGAAACAGTTTATGAGTAGCTCAAACAAACTCTCAAAGGTGCTTCGCACGCTTTGAGGATTTTTATCCGGATACCGAAACGTCAAAACCTCTTGCTTTAGCTTTTTCTGCAATAGTGTTCAGTTCGTCAACGCTTACTTTTTCAAGGTTTTGTACAGGTGTTTCACGGTCGATGGAGTAAATCATGATTTGCTCCGGGCAAATTTCTTCCATAGCACTGAGCCATGCTGCAATTTCTGCATCAGTTGTATTATCAAACGTCTGTCCTTTAAACTCACCCCGTAAAAACATGGTTTGTATAATAAGTTTTCCTTCAAACCGTTTTAAATGTTCAATTAGCCACTGTACATTAATGTGTTTCCCGACAGGTTGATCGATCAGTTTCATCGTGTTGTCGATAGCTGAATCGAATTTCAGAATATTACAATCCACTTTTTTCAAGGCGTTGAAAATGTGTGGCTTGTGTATGCGTGTTGAGTTCGACAATACACTTACTTTGGCTTGCTGACACCATAGGTTTCGCAATATAATCGTATCATCGATAATTCCTTCGAACTCCGGATGCAGCGTAGGTTCACCATTGCCCGCAAAAGTAATCACATCCGGAATTTCACTGTTCTCAGCCATTAACCGCAGTTTAACTTCAAGAATTTCACGCACTTGCTCACGAGTTGGCATAGCAAATTCTCGCATAGTAGTGTTAAAACCACATTCACAATACAAACAATTGAACGAGCATATTTTAGCATCAACAGGCAATAAGTTGATACCCAGCGAAAGTCCCAGCCTCCGACTGTGAATTGGTCCAAAAATAATTTGATCGAAAAGTATCACTTTTATATTTACACTTTATCCCGTCCCGATTCCCGATAGCTATCGGGACGGGAATCGGGGTTACACTTTTAAAATACTGTCTTTGAAAAAAATGAAATTATTTAGAAAAAGTTGTCTCCTTTTTTCTTATTTTATACGTCCAAAGAAATAGGTTTTGCTTTCCGCTTTCACATCAAATGTTACAATTTCCTGATCAGGTCGATTTTGAAAAAAGCAAAGAAGCCCAAAATCGCCGCCACAAAAAATTGTGTGAAAAGCAAATACCGGAATTATGAAATAAAATATCGGCTGATTGTAAAAAGAGACCATACCCAACAACGAAAGAATTCCAATTGCAATTACAGGAGCCAGGGCAACTACTTTAAATTGCTTATAATTAAGCACATATTGATTGGCTTGCACATAAAAGATAAATTTTTTAAGATTCATCCCGAACGAGAGTTGGCGCGCACCAACCATTCGGTAGGATAAGGCATGAATCAGTTCGTGCAAAACAATAAGTATTGTAAAGGTGAAAATTAATCCGGCAAACAGCCACCAGAGATTTTCGGTTTGACGATGCGTAAAAAAGGGCATAAATGCTTTGAAACCACCTAAAAAAAATGCCAACAAACCACTAACCTGAAGAATATTGGCAATACGAGCCCAAAGTGGCTGTTTTTCAACTTCGCTTGCCAAAAAACTTCTCAAATCGGTGTGTTTTATCGATGCTATTTCGGCAAAATCATCGCTTGAGAGCAAATCTTTGTAATTCATGTTTGGTGTTCGGAGTATTGATTTTTTAAAATTTAATAATAATTCTTTCTCCCAATGTTTTGGACAACTGTTTTTTTATTTTTTCAATTTGAGCCATTTCAAGCATAATTTCTTCAATGAGTAAATTGTTTTTTGCATCCGATGCCACTTTCAATTCGAGTAGTTTCTTGCGCATTTTGTCGAGCATCAAGCTGTTTTTAAACTCAAATAGAACCCGTGGAATTAGATCTATCAATCGTTCGGAGTCTTTTTCCACTTTTTTAACTTTGGAGTGAACTTTGCTCAGAATGTATTTTTCAGTTACCAAATCGGCGGCAAGCTGGCTGATTTGTGCATCGGGGTTGAAAACAAAAAAGTGTTCGGGTGAAAATGCCTCGTCGTTGATATGTGCTTTGTATAGTTCGAGCATTTGTTGATGCAGCGGGTCGAAAAATCGCATTTCATCATCTTCAAATTCATCGAAAATATATTCAGCTACCATTACCGGATTTGTTTTACTTTCGTCGGCGTAAAACATGAAATGCTGACCATACAGGATGAGCAGTTGTAAAATGTTACGCTCTTCATTATCGAATTTTGAAACAAAAGTATTTTTATTTTCACTTTCGCCATTGGGCGGAGGAGTTAAATTTTGTGGTGCGTTTTGAGTACGAATGGCTGATTTTTCCTGTTCGTTGTTTTTTAGTTTATTTATTTCGTGGTAAAGCATGGCTTCGTCCACATTGAGGAGTGTACTACATTCTTTAACATACTCGGCGCGTATCACCGAATTTGGAATAATTGAAATACTTCGCACAATATCCAATACCAATCCGGCACGTTTTACAGGGTCGTTCCCCGCTTCGGATAAAAGTAAATTGGTTTTGAAGCGGATAAAGTCCGACGAATTTTTCTCAACAAATTCGATAAAATCGGAAGCGTTGTGTTTGCGGGCAAAGGAGTCCGGGTCATCGCCATCGGGGAGCAACAACACTTTGATGTTAAGTCCTTCTTCGAGCAATAAGTCGATACCGCGAATGGATGCTTTTATTCCGGCAGGGTCTCCATCGTAAATTACGGTTGCGTTTTCGGTAAAGCGGTGAATGAGTCTGATTTGTCCTGGCGTAAGGGATGTTCCTGACGAAGCCACCACATTTTCGATGCCGCTTTGGTGCATCGAAATAACATCGGTATAACCTTCAACCAAGAAGCACCTGTTTTGACGGACAATTGCCTGTTTGGCAAAATAAATGCCGTAAAGTTCGTTACTCTTGTGGTAAATTTCTGACTCGGGCGAGTTGACATATTTCGCCATTTTGTCGTCTTTTTTCAGAATCCGCCCACCGAAAGCCACTACTTTTCCCGAAAGCGAATGCACGGGAAACATAACCCGCCCGCGAAAACGATCAGTAATTTGCCCACTCTCGTTCTCAAGCGTCAATCCGGTTTTTAGCAGATATTCCTTGTTGTAACCGGCTTTGATGGCGGTTTGCGAAAAGGCATCGCGCTGGTCGAGGCTATAACCGAGTTGGAATTTCTGAACAATATCATCGCGAAAACCACGCTCGCGGAAATAACCAAGTCCTATTGATTTACCATCGATATGATTGTGAAGGGTAGAAGTAAAATGTTTTTGTGCAAATTCGTTCACAAGGAACATACTTTCGCGGTCATTGCGAATGGCTAATTCTTCGGCCGAAAATTCGCGCTCCTGAAACTCGATGTGGTATTTTCTTGCAAGGAACTTGAGTGCCTCGTAATACGAAATCTGCTCGTGTTCCATAATAAAATGCACCGAATTTCCCCCTTTGCCACAACCGAAACATTTGAAAATTCCTTTGGCAGGTGAAACGGTAAACGAAGGGGTTTTCTCGTTGTGAAACGGACATAAACCCAGCAAATTTACCCCGCGTTTTCGGAGTGTAACATAATCTGACACAACATCCTGAATTTGTGCGGCATCGGTAATTTTATCAATGGTGGACTGGTCGAGCATACAATAGCTTTGTTTTCTGAAATCTTTCTCCGACAAAACTACAAATTAATATCCAATTAATTCATGGCTTTGGAACATTTTTGTTGAAAGTTATTAGCATAATAAGAGGAGATGAAAATATATAATAATTTTCTCTCCTCTTGTTCATCGACACTTTGTTTTTATAACATTGCTGCTATTTGGTTTTCGAGTTTTATCAAGTCTTTCGTGAAATTGCGGATGCCTTCGGCCAATTTTTCGGTGGCCATTGCGTCTTCATTCATCATCCAGCGGAACGTTTTTTCGTCCATTTCAATTTGCCGAATATCGGTTTGTTTTGCTTTTTGAGCATCTAATTTTTTGATTAAAACGCCTTCGGCTTCCTCCAGTTCTTTGAGCAGTGTTGGCGAAATGGTGAGCAAATCGCTTCCGGCAAGTTCCACTATTTCACCTGTGTTGCGGAAACTGGCTCCCATAACTTGTGTTGTGTATCCAAATTTTTTATAATAATTGAAAATGGCGGTTACCGACTGCACTCCCGGGTCTTCGGCACCGGGAATTTCGTTTACGCCCCGATCTTTTTTGTGCCAATCGAGTATGCGTCCCACAAACGGCGAAATTAATCTGACTCCGGCTTGTGCACATGCAATTGCCTGAGCCATCGAAAACAATAAAGTCAAATTACAATGAATCCATTCTTTTTCGACAATTTCGGCGGCTTTTATCCCTTCCCAAGTCGAAGCAATTTTTATCAACACTCGTTCGCGCGAGATGCCTGCCGATTCGTAAAGTGCAATTATTTCGCGGGCTTTGCGTACTGTGGCTTCGGTATCGAACGACAAGCGTGCATCCACTTCGGTAGATGCCCTGCCGGGAACAATTTTCAGTATTTCGAGTCCGAAGTTAACAGCCAATTTATCCATCGCTTTGCTTAGTTGTTCAGCTTTGTTGGTCGAAGTGCTGAGTCCGAATGATATCGCATCGTCGATCAATGCACTGTATTTTGGGTCTTGCGATGCGGCATAAATTAATGATGGGTTGGTAGTAGCATCAACGGGTTTGTAAACTTCGATGGACTTAAAGTCGCCCGTGTCGGCTACGACTTGCGTGTAAGTTTTCAGTTGGTCTAATAAGTTCTTATTTTTCATATTTTTAATGATGTAACTTTTGTATTCATAACTGATTTAGTGAACAAATTGTTTTGTCTTATAGCTGTAATTTTCCTTTTTTGTTCAATCATAATTTTATTTCACCGTTTAGCCGGATTTGCCTTTTAATTAAATGAGTAAAATAGTTATGTTGGTTGCTAAGTGTCAAATATCACAACGTTATTGATAGCATTTTCCTCTTCCGAGTGTAGTAAGGACGTAGTCCGAACGGAACTCGGAAGAGGAAATGACAAAAAAGTTGACTATTTTTGTTCACCAAAACAAAAAAAACATGCAGCAAATCTATCATTCAAATGCCATGACAAATGTAAACAATCGGGAGCAAATACAAAAATGTTGTTCTTCAACAAACCAAGAATTAGCAGCGCGATTTAATGTTTCTAATCAAACGGTTTCTAAATGGAGAAACAGGGGTTTCCAACAAGATGCATCGTGTTGCCCACTCAACATCAAGTACGCACTCTCGGAGCTGGAAACAGCGTTAATAATAAGCCTTAGGAGTGCTACGTGGCTTCCGATACATGAGGTTTATGAAACAGTATTGCTCCAAAATGCAAGCATTTCAAGGAGTTCTGTTTATCGATGTTTTGTGAAAAACAACATAAACAATGTGCCTCAGGAAAAAAAAAGACATTGCAAAAAAGATTAAAGCTTATCAGCCTGGTTATCTTCATATTGATGTAACCTATTTGCCAAAATTTAATGGCAGGAGTTATTATCTTTTTGGGTTATTTCTTTTTTTGAGGTGCTATTTATTCCTTATTTCACTTCTCTGCCAATTTTAGTGATAATAAAACTCTTTTATTTCCTTAGCTTTAGTTCAATACATTGATGTTTTTTGAGATCCCTCACTACGTTTCGGGATGACAAGGGTTGTATTTTAAAGAATTACCCGTCGACAACTTGTAGTGGGCTGATGTGATTTATACAACGACGGGTGCGTGATGCCACTCGAACC
>JAURYY010000031.1 GCA_030653695.1 Paludibacter sp.
TTGTGTCATTATTTTTGAACCTATAAAAGGTGGATTTCCGAGAATGTAGTCAAATTTTGAATGAATAACATCATTTTTTATAGGTTCAGTATTTCGTTCATCAATAATTGTCAAATTGCTTGTCTGAATATTAACTTGATATATTGGAGCTGGTTCATTTAAAATTACAGTTGCATTTTGCGAACTTATTGTTATCGTATCTTCAATTATCAATGTGTTCCATTTAATTTGAAGTGCATTGCCATGTACAATTTTTGCAGCCTTTTTCAATGGTAAACGCACAAAATATTGCCCAAACTCGCTACTTACCAACATATTCATTTGGTGGTCGATAAGCCATAAAGCTACTTCGGCAATACGTGCCGGAAATTCTTCGCACTCAATGCCATAAAATTGGTCTACATCAATCCAAAGTATTTGACTGATGTCTAAAAACGGCTGAGGCTAAAAGCTGGCGGGCATTACGAAGCACAAAACTGTCAAATTACAATAAAGTTTATTAGTTGCAATACCCTTCAAATTAGCACTTTTCGCCCGCTTGCTTTTAGCCTTTGTTAGCGGTTTGTGGCTCTTCTTCTATTGTTGTCAGGTTAAATGCTATCTTTGTTTGTTTTAATAAAGGTTCAATTCTTTTCTCTGCAAGGTCAATGTATTCTTTGCTTATGTCATATCCTACAAACTTTCTGTCAGATTTTAAAGCAGAAACTGCGGTTGTTCCACTGCCCATAAAGGGGTCAAGTATAATGTCTCCTTTGAAAGAATAAAGTTGTATTAATCTAAAAGGTAATTCTTCTGGAAATGGGGCAGGATGTCCAATTCTTCGCGCACTCTCTGCATTCATTGTCCAAATAGATTTAGTCAATTCCATAAATTGTTCCTTTGATATGGAATTTTCTTTTTCTCCTTTTTCTCTTTTGTAGTCCCCTTTGGAGAAAATTAAAATATATTCGTGAACATCTCTTAATATTGGATTTGCTGCACTTTGCCAACTGCCCCAAGCCGTAGAAGGACTTGCGCTTGCTGCTTTATTCCAAATAATTTCTCCCCGCATATTATAACCAATTTCAAGCATTATCTTTGAAATGTAGTCCGATAATGGAATATATGGTTTGCGACCAAGGTTTGCTACATTAATACAAGCACGACCACCATTAACCAAAACACGATATGTTTCTTTAAAAGAATTTTCAAGTAGTTGCAAATACTCTTTCAGAGAAAGGTCATCATCATATTCTTTTGAAACATTGTAAGGAGGTGATGTTATCATTAAATGAATAGAGTTATCAGGTAACTCTTTCATATTTTCAGCAGATCCAAGAATTAATTTATTTACAAATTTCTTAGGCAATACATTTTCTGCCTTGTCTGTTACCACTTTTCCTTCAAGTTCAGAATATAATTTTGAGTTATAAAATTTTGAACTATCGTGATTAATTCTTCCGTTTGTTCCGAAAGCACTTGTCTCTGTTCCGTTTGGTCTTTTCATATTAGCTTCGGATTAAGGTTAAAAATTTTTCAGCTTTTGCAATGTCTGTCTGCTCCTGATTTGCAATCTTAATAATTTCTCCAAGTTTTGCCTTTGAAATCATTGATGAGAAATAATTCATATCATTTGAAACCAAATCACGACAATTTGTCAAAAGCATATCTTGATTTAAGATTGTTTGAAAACCTTTTTTAGGTGTAATTTTTACAAAGTCAGAGTTTGTAGGAGTTGGATTTAATGACCAAAATCCTTGAATTACTCCAGATGTTTTCAAAAAGTCAACTTTCTTGATATAGCTATCTGTTATCGGACTATTTCCTAATACTACAACAGGAATTTTTGTTGATGCAATTCCGGAAACTCTAATATTAATTGATTTTCCAATAGCTTTTAACATTGAATCAGAACGAAGTAATGCAGGATTGCCTTTATGCTGTTTGTAGTCTCCAATAAATTCAACTTTATTCGGTTGTGTAAATTTATAATTCGACACAACACTCATTTTTATTTCAAAAAGCAGTTTTATATTCTCTGGTTTCTGATTTGTCTGATTGGTAGTGCAAAAAGCAAGGTCAGCATTTGATTGTCTTGAAAGTCCAAGTTCATCGCAAACCACACTGTTAACAGCAAAAAGCCCAAGTTCTTTTGCAATTGGTTCAAAAATAGTTTTACTCCATTTTTCAGTAAATTGTCCGATTAAAGAATTTCTGCTTTGTAAAGTTTGTCCTTCGGCATCTGAGCCTTTAGGAACATAAGCAAAGTATCCGCCTTGCAGATTATAAAATAATTGTTCAGGAGAAGCAAAGTTTCTTAATGCTTCTGTAAAGAATTGAATTTCAGTATCATTATTCCAAAGTGTCATAATATTTTCTTTCTACAAAGATAGTCATTTTATTTTGGGTTTTAGTTTAGGCTCTGTCTTTTCTTGCCATAATCGCTAATAATTGTCCTGCTTGGTTTATAGCTTTCAAAACCTCGAACTCCAAGAGCCGCAACTCGCGGTAGGTAATCACCAAAAAGTTACCGCAACCACAAGCCGGGTCGAGAAATTTTAATGTACTTAGCTTTTTATGAAATTCGTGAAGTTTATTTTTGTTATGTTTAATGCCGAAGAACTCGCGCCAAAGTTCGTCTAAAAAAAGCGGTTTGATAAGTTTTAAAATATTAATTTCGCTGGTATAATGCGCTCCCAAGTTGCGCCTCTCGGTCGGGTTCATTACACTCTGAAACATTGAACCGAAAATTGCAGGAGATATTTTGCTCCAATCAATATAACAGCAGTCTAATAGTGCCTGACGCATTTTGCTATCGAAACTTGCCGTAGGCATGTTTTCATCAAACAGTTTTCCGTTTATGTACGGAAAGTCGGCAAGTTGCTCGTCAAGATTTTTAAAACGATTTTCTTTTGCTGTGTTTAAAACTTGAAATAATTCTTGCAGTTTTGAGGCAAGGTCGCTTCCGTCTTCGGCTGTTCGCTGTTCTAAATATTCTTGAAATTGTTGTTTGTTGAAAATGGTTGTGTCTTCGGCAAATAATAAAAACAGAATACGAACCAAGTAAACTTCTAATGGGTGTCCCGTGTAGCCGATTTCTTTCAGTCGGTCGTGCAGTTTGCCCATCAGTTCGGCAGCTTTAATGTTTGCCGGGTCTTGCTCTTTGTAAACTTTCTTTTGATAGCCTATTAAATAACCGAAATGCTGAACATTGTTTACAAGGTCGCCCAGTTTAAACTCAACCTCCCCTAACCCCTCCAAAGGAGGGGCAAATTCCCCTCCTTTGGAGGGGTTTGGGGAGTTCTCAAGGTCGTAAAGCCGAAAGTTTTCAAAGTCCGAAACAAGAATGTATTTTGGTAATTCATGTTGTTTCAGTCCGTAAGTGTAATCAATTGCTTGTTGGTATGCTTTGTCAAGGTTTTTGCCCCTGCTTTTCATTTCGATTAAAATCGTCCCTTTCCAAAGCAAGTCAATGTAACCGTCTTTGTCGTCTAATTTTTTTACTCTATGTTCAAAAGTCGAAACTCGTTTTCGTGATATACCAAACACATTAAAAAACTCAACTAAAAATGGTTTTGCGTCAGCTTCTTCGTTTGAAGTGCCAGCCCATTCTTTTGAGAAATTTAATGCTCTGTCTTTTATTTCGTTCCAGCTTAATGCCATGATTTTGTCTGTGTGTTTTTGTTGGTACGAGTTGTATGTAAAATAAGCTTTAACTACAAAGTATTGAATCGAAAAATGAGGTTTTCACACAATAAATTATCAAACAAATTAGATATGACTTTTGCAAAAAGCAATAAACGTCATAAAAATCAATTGAATTTAATGTTTTATCAGCATGTTTTCAAAACAAAAATAATAAAGCATTGACTTGCTTTTATTGGTTGTCAAGATACGTATAAATTTGGCGTAAAATTATAAAAAATAATGCAATTTTTGATTTTTCAGTGTTTTTTTTGATTTATACGAATATTTTTACTAATTTTGGTGCTCCATTTTATTGGATATTTATGTTTAAAATCAACAAAAAAAAGATGATATTAATTGCCGATAGCGGGTCAACAAAAACACAATGGTGCATTGTTGAGAATGGAATTATAATAAAAACCGTTTTTTCGCCCGGAATAAATCCATTTTATCAAACCGAAGCGGAAATTATCACCGATTTGGAAAAACAATTTGCTCTTGAGATAAAAAGTTTAAATATATCGCAGCTGTATTTTTACGGGGCAGGCTGTTCATTTCCGGAGAAAAAAGCGTTGGTATATAATGCTTTAAAACATCTTTTCTTTGATGCAGCCATCGAAATTGAAAGTGATTTGTTGGGTGCTGCCCGTTCATTGTTCCAGCACGAAAAAGGGATAGCCTGCATACTCGGAACCGGATCCAATTCGTGCTATTACGATGGAAACGAAATTGTACAAAATGTTTCGCCACTCGGTTTTATCCTCGGCGACGAAGGCAGCGGTGCTGTTCTCGGGAAGCTGCTGATTGCTGATTGTCTTAAAAACCAACTCCCCGACTGGCTTGGCGAAAAACTGCTTGATGAATACGAACTTACACCTGCCCAGATTCTTGAAAACGTTTATAAAAAACCTTTCCCAAACCGTTTTTTGGCTCGCTTCACACCATTTATACTCGAACATATTGAAGAACCGGTTATTTTTAATTTAGTGTACGACTCATTCGATGCTTTTTTGGTACGGAATGTGATGCAATATCCTTTGGAAGATATTAAAGTTGGTTTTATTGGCTCGATAGCTCACTACTTCAGAGATACTTTAGAAATTGTGGCATCGGAACGCGGAATTACAATTTCCGAAATTGTGCAGAGTCCTATGGAAGGCTTAGTTAAGTATCACAAAAACACCCCTAACCCCTAAAGGGGAATAAGAAATAATAGTTTTGTTAGAAAAAAACATACAAAATGGAAGATGAAGAATAAAGAAAACAATACAATCTCCATTCCCCCTTCAGGGGTTAGGGGTTCTTTTCAAAAAATTACCGAACAAAACTCCTTACACGAGAACTTAGATAGAAAATCCGTTCACGATTTGCTTTCGGAAATGAACGAAGAAGATTTGAAAGTGCCCTTGGCAGTTTCGAAAACCTTAACACAGATTGAAACGCTTGTCGAAAAAATTGTAGAAAGAATGAAACTCGGTGGAAGAATTTTTTACTTAGGAGCAGGAACAAGTGGTCGACTCGGGGTACTCGATGCTTCGGAAATTCCACCTACTTTTGGCATGCCGCCCCATTTGGTAGTCGGGCTTATTGCAGGCGGCGATACGGCGTTGCGCAATCCGGTTGAAAACGCCGAAGATGACTTAGAACGCGGATGGCAGGAGCTTTTGGAACGAAAAATTAATAAAAAAGACACCGTGATTGGGATAGCAGCATCCGGAACTACACCTTATGTAATTGGAGCATTGCGAAATGCCCGTGCCAATGGAATACTTACTGCATCTATTTCGTGCAATCCTGATTCTCCCATTGCGCAAGAAGCCGCTATAAAAATAGAAGTAATTGTAGGTCCGGAATTTGTAACCGGAAGTACACGCCTGAAATCAGGAACAGCACAAAAATTAGTGCTGAATATGATTACTACTGTTACCATGATTAAATTAGGACGGGTGAAAGGAAATAAAATGGTAAATATGCAATTGACCAATACAAAGCTTGTTGACAGGGGAACTCGTATGATAGTCGATGAATTGGGTTTAGAGTATGAACAAGCTAAGAATATTTTGTTGATTCACGGATCGGTAAAAAAAGCGGTTGATGTTTACCGTCATCAAAACGGAGAAAAAGTCAGTGATTGAAATAATTATGTTATAAAACATAAATAATCTAATGTCAACATGAATTCTTTTTGTTTCCTTTGTAATTCAAATATTTTTGTATTATTATAAATAAATTATTCATAATACACAATCGTACAACAAATTAAATCAAATATATGAAAAGAGCCATACTATTTTTTGGAGGATTCCTTTTTGTATGCCTGTCAGCATTTTCGCAAAAAGCAACCATTAAAGGTGTTGTAACTTCGAAAGATGACGGCATGCCGATTATTGGAGCCTCTGTGGTCGAAAAAGGTACTACAAACGGAACAATCACCAACTTCAACGGAATTTATTCTATCGAAGTGTCAAGTGGAGCTACTTTAGTTTTCAGTTATGTGGGCATGGAAAAACAGGAAAGGAAAGTTGCAGTTACCACCACTTTGAATATAGTTTTAACTTCGAGCGCCATAGCCATCGACGAAGTGGTAGTAACCGCCATGGGAGTGAAACAAGAAAAGAAGAAGCTGAATTTTGCGGTGCAAACCATTGGTTCGGAAGCACTTACCGATAG
>JAURYY010000036.1 GCA_030653695.1 Paludibacter sp.
TAAATCAGTGATAATTGAAATGCCAAAACAACGCATTCCGGCATGTACGGCTACAATCACTTCGGGAACAGTGCTCATGCCCACAGCATCGCCGCCTATATTCCTGAAATATTTGTATTCGGCAGGGGTTTCGAAAGTAGGTCCGGTGGTTCCCACATAAACACCTTCCACCACCCTGATATTATTTTTTTTAGCTATTATTTTGGACTTGTTAATCATGTCCTTTGAATAAGCCTCACTCATATCGGGGAATCGCGGACCGAGTTCTTTGATGTTTTTGCCACGCAACGGATGTTCTGGAAATACGTTAATATGATCGGTAATGATCATCAAATCGCCAATTTCAAAATCGGGATTTATTCCACCCGAAGCATTTGAAACTAAGAGATTACGAATTCCCAACGCATGCATTACACGAACCGGAAAGGTTACCTCTTTCATATCATATCCTTCGTAATAATGAAAACGTCCCTGCATTGCCAACACTTCAACCCCTCCGAGTTTGCCTTCAATCAGTTTTCCGCTGTGACCTTCGACAGTCGAAACAGGGAAATTGGGTATTGATTCGTACGGAATTTCAGTTGTATCAGTAAGATGAGTAACAAGATTTCCTAATCCTGTTCCTAAAATAATTCCGGTCTTAGGATGAGTGCTCATTTTCGACCGTATGAAATCAGCAGTTTCCTGAATTTTTTGTAACATAATCTGTTATTGTTTTTATAAGTTCATTTTCTTTATTATCAAGTATTTTTACCCTTATGGGCAAAAAATACATTTTTGATTTTAATTCGTTGGATAAAGAAGAATTATCAACCATTCGGGCAGCATCTTTTTCTGTTAGAATGATTAATTTTTCTTTTCCGATTATCTGGTTGTATTTCTTTTCTATCAGTTTAATGTCTTTAGCGTTAAAGTTATGATGATCAGGAAAAAATATATAATCAATTTGTATAGTGTATTCTTTCAGTTTTTCCAAAACCGGTTTTGGCGAAACAATTCCCGTAACAAGTAGAACTCCCGCTTTATTTTCTTTTATTTGGTTCAATGTCAGTTTTTCATCTCCATAGTCCGGGAAAACCGGTTGTATATCATCGTAAACATAACCCGAGAAAAATAATTTTTGATGTGAAGCCGGCTTCACCCGTGCTTCAATTCTTTTCATTTCATATTTATCTATGTTGAGCGGACATTTTGTAATAATCAAAATATCAGCTCTTTGATAAGATTTTTTACTTTCTCTTAAATTACCGCCAGGCAAATGTGAGTCTTGGCTAAAAAGATGGTTGTAACATGTGAGCAAAACCGAAAGCCCCACTGAAAGTTGTCGGTGTTGAAAAGCATCATCGAGAACAATTGCATGTAATTCGGGAAAAAGTTCTGTTAATTTTGCGACAGCCCTAACTCTTTTTTCATCGACAGCAACCACGCAGTCCTGATTTTTTTTAAAAATCTGAAAAGGTTCATCCCCAATATTGCAACTCATAGCATTTTTATCGGCTAAAATAAACCCTGAGGTTTTACGTTTGTATCCTCTGCTTAACATGCCGACACTAAATTCTCTCTTCAGTATGGACAGTATAAACTCAACATGCGGTGTTTTTCCTGTACCTCCTACCGATAGATTCCCTACCGAAATCAGCGGAATTGAAAAACGTTTTGATGTCAGAATTGCCTTATCGTAAATTAAGTTTCTTGTATATGTTATCAAGTTGTATATCAACGAAAATGGCAAAAAAACAAAAAATCTCAAATTGCACTTCATCCTGTTTTGAATATGTAAATATTGTGAGGAACAAAGATACAATTTTTAGTGAAAGCAACAAATATAATTTGAAAACATAGTGTTTGTAAAGGTTGTTAAGATTATGAGGTTAGGAAGTTAGGGAAGTTAAGGAAGTTAGGGAAGTTGTAACTTCATTTTGCAATTATTCAACAATATAAATAGCCTGAATGATGGGTTGTCATAAATTAATGTTTAAAATTTTAAAATTTCGTTTTTTATACCCAGTTTGTTCAAGAGAGAATCAACTCTGACAGCGGTTGAAAACCCTGTCAGCAGTTGAAAAATGGAGTTAACTTAATTTTTTACTAACATCATATATTTTACATCCCACCTGAATGATTTTGTTATTTCCATGCAACTTCTTACAATTAGGGCACTGGATCGTATCCACTTCCTCCCCACGGATTACAACTGATTACGCGCTTCAAAGCCATCCATCCACCTTTGAAAATTCCGTGTTTCAAAACTGCCTCAATGGTGTATTGAGAACAGGTGGGAGAATACCGGCAACGGGGCGGAATAAGCGGAGAAATACTGTAACGATAAAAATATACCGGCAATAAAAAAAAATATCGGATCAGATTTTTCAAAATGTTATAAATCCGCATTAACGTTCAGTTTCAATTTTATCGGAAATTTTTTTTAATGCTTTTACAAGCTGTTTTTCAATGGTATTAAAATCAAATTCTTCGTCCGATACGTAATTAAATGCAATTTGCAAATTTAAATTCCTTTGTTTTATAAAGTCTATCAGAGCTGGTTTGTTTAGGCGGTATGCTTCACGCATCAGCCGTTTTATTCTGTTTCGCTTTACAGCTCTTTTAAATCTTTTTTTGGGAACATTCACTAAAATTTTTACAGGAATAAGATCTTTGTTTTCATCAATTATATAAACTACCCGCAAAGGGTAAGCAATAAATGCTTTCCCTTGCGTAAAAAGTCTGTTTATCGGAATTTCGCCGCATAAATGCTCTTGTTTTGGAAATGAAAACTTATGACTCATATATTTTAAAAAAAAACTATACCAAAAGTACGAAATTATTCGATACTATCAGCATAGTTTTTTATAAGTTGTAATAACAATGTTTTGGATTGTTATTTCTTATTTTTTTTTGCTACTTCTTTCAAAAAATTATCCAAAGCCATAGTCATTGAAGGAACTCCGGGAACAGGCGCTTCAATATCTAACCGCAAACCTGCATCGCGTACAGCTTGTGCTGTGGAAGCTCCAAAACATCCAATTTGAATTTCGCCTTGTTCGAAATCGGGGAAATTCTTTAATAAAGAGCTTATTCCTACGGGGCTGAAAAACAACAACATATCGTAATTAAATTCTTCATCTGGACCAAAATCGTTACTCACTGTCCGATACATTACTGCTTTATCGAAAGTAATTTTGGCCTTTTCGAGCACGCTCATTGTATCCTCGTTTTGAACATTCGATGTTACTAAGAGATACTTTTCGTCCACATGTTTGTTCAGGATTGTTACCAGATCAACCATTTTATTAGTTGCAGCATAGAATACTTTACGTTTACGATAATGAATATAATGCTGTAAATATACTGCCACCGATTCCGAAACGCAAAAATATTTCATTGTTTCGGGCATAGTTATACGAAGCTCTTCACAAAGTCTGAAAAAATTATCGATGCCGTGACGCGCATTAAAAATTATAGCGGTATAATCTGAAAACGATATGCGCTGTGTGCGAAATTCTTTAGCGAAAATTGGTTCGACTTTGATAAAGGGACGAAAATCTATTTTGACGTTGTATTTTTCGCTAATGTCGAAATAGGGAGATTTTTCGCTTGTGGGACGTGGTTGCGAAACGAGTATCTTCTTAATTTTCAATGTTATATATTTTATAAGTTAAACACCCTGAATTACGATATTATACACTTTGAACATAAACATCAATGGTATAATTTCGAGGGTGCAAAGATACAACAATATATAAAATGTTGTTGCAATTTTGTAAAATAAAATTAAAAATAGTTTTATTGTAAAAAACAAAAAGGCTATAATACAGAGCATAAGACTTATTACTCCTACAGAGTTTTGTAAGTTTTCGGGAAAATATACTTGAAAAAACAACAGTGGAAAAAGCACTACTCCCAAATAGGTTACTATATTGTAATAGCTATCAGTTGCGATTTTTTGTAATGTGGGTTGAAGAAAGACATAAGCGGTAATTTTTATCAAAATATATTTCGCCAGAAAAAAAACCATTGTAACTCCAATGAATTTTAAAAATGTGATGAACAAAAATGTTTCGGCAGTTGGCGTCAAAACCAAATAAGAGTACAAACTAAAAACCCCGATGGAAAAAAGAAAAAGTATAAAACGCGACTCAAAATCAGTTACAGTACTTTTACTAAAAATACTAATACGATCTTTCACGTTAAAAAAAGAACTGAATGAATCAGTTAACCATCCCGATGAGCGCAGAAACGAAAAAGCCATCATGAAAAACAGCACCAAAAAAGAGATAAAAACCCATTTTTCGTTTACAGGGAGTGAAGGATGTAATACGCCATCGAGTCCAATCAATGAAATATCGGTAATATCGACAGGTTTGACCCATTGTGGTACAAGAACCATATCAGGTTTCATTTGACCGTACTGTTGAAAATCAGTAACAGCTGGAACAATTGTTTTTATCGTATCGTTTAGAGGCATAAGAACCGATAATTAAATAGCTGCAAATTTCCGTACCGTTTTGTCCCATGCGGGTGAATTATGTATGGCAGGCAAAACATCTTCTACCAAGTTTACGACTGTCCATATTTTTTTATGTATTTGTCGCATAAAATTCTCTTCCACCGCTCTTTCGAGCATCGCAATCAATGAATCGTAATATCCATCAAGATTAACAATGATAATCGGGTTGGTAAAAATTCCGAGTTGTTTCCAGGTTATCACTTCGAGTAACTCTTCCATGGTTCCGCAACCTCCGGGCAAAGCCACTGCTGCATCAGCCATAAATGCCATTTTTTCTTTCCGCTCGTGCATGGTTTCAACAATAATCAACTCTGTAAGTCCGCCGTGATTCCATTCTTCCTCACACATAAACCGGGGTATTATTCCTATAATATTGCCACCGGCATTTAAAACACTATCGGCAAAACAACCCATCAAACCTACAGACCCGCCTCCATAAACAGCTGAAACGCCTGCGGCGACAAATAATTCTCCAAGTTGTGCTGCTGCTTCAAAATAGCTTTGTTTTACTTGTGTGCTCGAAGCGCAATAAACGCAAATGTTTTGCATGTTTTTTAATTATTAGAAAAATGATTACAAAAATACGGTTTTCTTTCTGTATTTTTGAAATTCAATTTAAATAATACGCGAAAATGATTTTGGTAACGGGCGCAACCGGATTAGTGGGAGGACATTTATTGTGGCATTTGTTAAATGAAAACGAACAAGTAGTCGCAACACGTCGGATAACAAGCAATTTAGAACTACTATATAAAATTTTCAGTTTTTACTCTCCCACACCCGAAGTGTTTCTTGAGCGCATTGAATGGAGAATTGCCGATGTACTTGACCCTGATTCAATTCGGGAAAGCATGAAAGATATTACTGGTGTGTTTCATTGCGCAGCAGTGGTTTCGTTAGGAAACGGATACAATACCTTGCTTGACACTAATATTCTGGGTACAAAAAATATGGTGGAAGCCGCCCTGACAGGAAATGTACGGAAATTCTGTTTTGTGAGTTCGATTGCTGCCTGTGGACATAGCAACAACAATAATCCTGTTGATGAACAAACAAACTGGGAAGATAGCCCGACACGTTCGGCTTACTCGCGAAGTAAATTTTATTCGGAACAGGAAGTGTGGAAAGGCATACAAAAAGGATTGAATGCCGTAATTGTGAATCCCGGCGTTATTCTGGGTTTTTCGGGAAGCGATACAGGAAGTTCGCAGTTGTTTTCGCAAGTACGGAAAGGTTTGATATTTTACACTATGGGAGGATCGGGATACGTAGATGTGAAAGATGTGGTAAAAGCCATGATGATGTTAATGAAAAGCAATGTTTCAGCCGAACGTTTTGTGTTGGTAGGAGAGAATTGTTCCAATCGTGATATTTTATCGTTGATGGCTGATGGATTTCATAAACCGCGACCTGTAATAAAAGTTGGAAAAATATTTTTAATTACTTTAGGTTTTGTTGCAGAGATTATCGGTAAAATATTTTATTTCAATCCGATAATCGATCGTGGAATGGCGCGTTCGGCAACGAACAGGGAGTATTATTCGAGCCGAAAAATGGAAGAACGGTTTCAATTCGATTTTACACCTATTTCAGGTTGCATAAGTCAAGTTTGTAAATTTATTGAATTGCAATCGAAAAAGAAATAAAATCAGAATTGTATTCCAACTTTAGCTCCAACATCATAAATGGATGAATTGCCCTGATAAGTTACATTCACTGCGTTGACTGTTTCGCTTAATGCGCCCGAAAATCCTTGCGCCCGCGCATATAATCCTGCATAAACCGACATTTTAAAAGATATTTTATGCATGAATCCTGTGGAGAATTTAGCGTAAGTTCCACCCCCGTAATTCGGATCAGTCGTAAAAGCGTATCCGGCATCCAGTGATAAATAGGGAGCGGTTTTCTCCTTTTTCATAATAATGCTTTGCAAACGAACAAAAACCGGAATGAAACCCATCATTTCGGACGTAGAACTCACCGAAACAACCTGATATGCCACACCCACTCCGGCAAAAATAGTTTCGCCCAGTATTTTTTTTGTCCCGAAAGCCATCGAAATTTCACCCCCCGACGACCATGTATATCTGAGATTTCCTTTACTCAATCCACCTGATAACTCCACCATTGCACATAAATTTTCTTC
>JAURYY010000065.1 GCA_030653695.1 Paludibacter sp.
CCAGTTGAATTTGGAGTGTCATATGAAATATTGATTTGGTCGATAAATGGATTGGGATAGATTTTAATTGACTCAGAATTTATAGTTTGATTGACAGAATTATATTTATCCCTGATATAGGACTTTGATCTACCTCCACCTGCAATTGTAATTAGAAACAATTTATTAAATTCAAATTGAATACCAATTTCAGTCTTTTCAAAATCAAAGAATAAAAAATCATCTATTTTCCATGAATTGCTAAAATGTAAGAATAACTTTGCCGAATCTCCTTTTGATGTACACCAACTACCATTTGTTTCGAATTTAACATAATCTTGTGGAGTTATTTCAGTAAAAATGACATATTCACTATTTTTTCCTAATGTATCGCAATTTTCTACAAAACAAGAATTTTGCAAAATCCATTTCCCTTTCAAGGAATCATTGAAAAATGTATATGCTCTACTATTTTCCTGAGAATAAATATAATGAGAGAACATTACGCAATAAAAAGTAATTATTATTATTTTCTTCATGAGTTTAAGTTTTTAGTTATTGACCACACGTTACGATATTTACATCAAGTTGACCTCCTTGTTGAACTTCAAATCCATTATTCAATATAATTTCCTGCCCTGCTTCAAATGTAATACTATCTGTTGACTTAACAATAACCGAACCTGATGTATTCAATGTGTTGACTGCATTTGAAACCTCAGGTAGCATGTTTGTATTAGATAAAGTAATATCAGTGTTTGAGCATAATCGAACATCAAAAGAGATACTATTTCCTGATATAGTTATATTTTTAATAACAAAATTTTCTATACTACCATCAGACAGAAAACTGTTTGGATTACTCAAACTATTGAATAACGGACGACTATTAGATGAACTAAAATTAGCAATAGTATAGTTACCATTATTGGTTAGAGTTCCATTCGGTCTGTAAAGGTAAATTTCATCAGGTGGTCCATAAGAATTGCCATAGGTAACTAAATTATTTATTCTATAAAACAGCAAGCCTGTACCAAGAATATTTGTTTCAAAAGTTCCTGTTTTTTGTCTGAACTCCAATACAAAATACTCATTAGAGTTTGATGATAATATTTTATAACAATTATTTGTAGAAGAAGTTATTGGTTGCAACGTATAATGCCCTGAATTGTTTATAGTTGGTATTTCATTTATAAATCCCATCCATTTAAATTTAGTATATGAGCTTGCAGAAGTCGGAATTGAGCTATAAGCACCACTCATAATATCCCAAGAGCCAACAGGGGTCATATTGTCATTATAATGATACAAATCTGGCGCTCCAAGAGTATGCCCCATTTCGTGGCAAAAAACAGCAACGTTACTATAAGATTCGATTTGAACATTGAATGAGTGTGCCATCTTGTTGTTAATAGTGAGATTTAAATTATCGCCGAATGTTGAATGATGTGGCCAAAGGATTTTATCTTTTAGACCAGTTTCATAATTGCCTCTTATGATAAAACATATATTGTCAATGTAACCATCGTTATTGTCATCTAAATTTAAAGTTGTAGGTATCTGATTTTTCACAAAATTTAAAGCATTTTTCAGTAATGAGATTTCTCTATCAGTTCTTGTATTGCCTACATAAGGGTATTCTATTGTTACAAATCCAGAATCGCCAACTATTGTTCTGGGTCGATAAAAGTCACGAATATGAGCATCTTGATATGAAGTAATTGTTGTGCCATTATAATTCGGATAAAAGGAACTTACAGTGTGGGTTGTACCGTATGATATTTCTTTAAAATAATTATACATAGAACTAAAGTTAGTTGTATTATTATTAAACATATTGCTGTAATTGGCTTGAATAGCCGGAAATTCCGATTGATCAGCAAATCGAATATATACTACTAAGTTATTAATGTTTTTTGGATTATTGATTGTAGTATTACTGCTTGCTGGTGCATACATTGGAGAATTTGTAATGAGCTGTTGAGGGTTGATATTTATACACGGAGTCAAACCTGAATTTACAGGGTCATTTATTCCTACAATATATGGTGTAGCTACAAGCACATTATCAACAAGCATTGCATAACAATAGTAACCTGTATTTTGATTACGTACTATTGTGAAATTGTTACTGTCGTGTAACCAGCTATAAAACTCATCTCCTGTCACAAAACAATTAATTGTTGCACCATTTGGCTGTGCAATTGTTTGAGGAACATTTACCAAATATGCACCAAAAAGTTGATTTGAAAGAATGAGTGAGATTATTATTACTAATAACTTTTTCATAATTCAAGTATGTTATTTGGTTAGTATCATGCGTTTCGTGTCAATCACTTTGCCATCGGCAATCAGAGCGTAAAGATACATGCCGGCGGTTAATTCTGAACCGTAAATAGTAATTTTTGACTTTCCTCGTTGCGCTAAAGGGTAGCTTTTCAATTGCACACCATTCATGTCGTACACATATAAAGTGGCTGTGATAATGGAAGAAGGTAATGAAAATCCAATTTGAGTATCGGAGTTGAACGGGTTTGGAATGTTTTGGTATAGAACAGGGTAAGACAGGATGTCAGTTTCGGTAGGAACAAGAGTTTTATATCCACTTATTTTTGCTGGTACAGAAGAATTGTCACTTTTAGTTTTTAAAGTTTCAACTTCATTCTTTAATTCTTTAATTGATTGAATTAATAACGGAATAAGTCCGGTATATTCTACTGCCAAATATCCATTTGCATCTTCATACACCAAATCAGGATAAATTTTTTGTAAATCTTGTGCGATAAGTCCAAAATGTTTTTTCGTAAAGAGTTGTGATTTCTCATCGTAAACAGGAGTTTCAACCTCTATGCTATCCTTGTGTGTTTTTATATACATCTGATTCAGATTATATTCAACGGGAGTAAGAGATAATATGTTATCTATTGTTTTCTTAGAATCAATTTCTACGATATTCTTTTTATATCGTTTATCTGAATTCCCAACTGTAACACCATTTATTAAACCTGTAACTTTTACATCACCATAAAAATAGCCGGCATACATTCCACTAATACTGATGTCAGTATAATCTGAAACAGAGCTTGAAACCATACCAACGACTGCAGCACCTGAACTACTTCCTGCAAGTTGTCCGAAAAGTCCGTAACTTCCATAACCACCATTGCCAGCCAAACCAAATACTCCATAAGTTCTGGAATATGGTAAATATGAGCTCGAATAGCTTGTTCCTCTAATTCCGTAATTCCAATATGGACTATATCCATTGGCAGTTGTTGATGAGTTTATTCCAAAATTAATAGAACTGGACGTTCCTAATCTTTGAACTTTTAAAGCAGTATTACTATTCGCTTGGTAAATAGAAACTTTTGTGTCTGTTGCTCCGGCATCGCCTATTGATAGAGTTGATAGAGGAGTTGTTGTCCCTATTTGTACGCCAATATTTCCGACATTTCCAACACTGGTTACTTTTAGTTGAGCATGTAACAATATTGAGGTAAGTAGCAATACAGCCGTAAGATAAATTTGTGTTGTTTTCATAAATTATTAGATTGCGAATACTTCAATTTTCAAGGCTTTTAACCGAAGTATTCAGGTTTATGTTTTTACTTTTCAAAAACGTAAATAAAATTCACGTTTTTTATTTTACGAAGCGATGTTTAATTCGCTAATAACAAGCTTTATAGCGTCGTTTATCATTGAATATGCTTTTTCAAGAATTGACGGATTTTCTGATTGTCCTTTTTTTGATTTTTCTATACTCATTGATAATAAAGGGTTTACAAAATAGTCCTGATTAAATAAGGAGTAGTACAACCAAACATATCCTTCTTGTGTAAGTTGGTAATTATTAGAACCTTTACTCTTTTTTATAGCACCTCGTTCTCTAAGTTTTCGTAGTTCATAAGCAATTTTTGCAGTTTTTGGATTTCCCTTCATTTGGGCTCGAATTTGCTTGTTTTGAATTCAACTTCAAAGATAAAATTATACTATGAATGGCAGAAATTGACCTTTAGGTCGCTATAAATTTGTTTAAATATAGTTCTTTTTTATTGTCAATTTTTCGATATTTAAGTCTTTGTTTTTTGTCAAAGGCATTTTCTGAAATTTTCAAACTTGGTTTCTAATCGTGTTATTTTAGGCAAGTGTTGCTGCCAGAAACCTCCTTTCTTTTTTTTTGCATGTTTGGTAACGTTTTGCGGGTTTAAGAAGTTGGCGATTTCGGAGCACAAAACTGTCAAGCCACCACAAATGTTGATGCGAGGTAGAATGTTCAATTAACCACTGAACCGCCAATTTCTTAAACCCGCTGTTACAGGCTGGCGTTCTGTCTGTCGTTGTGCTGCTGTCCATTGTTACGGCTGTCTTTGGTGCGTTTGCTTGGTAGCTCTTTTGCATTATTTTTGTTGGGCTTTTGTGCGTCTGCAAAAAATGCAAATGTGCTACCAAAAGCGTTGGCTGTTTAGTTTTTTAGTATTCCTTTTATCATTTTTAAAAAGTCTTTGAGTGCTGGTAAATTTTCTGATAGGTCGTAACTGCCGTCTGAAATTTCTGATGTGTCTTTACGCAAGAAAAATTCACTTGTCCCAGTGAAGTCTTCAAATTCTGTTTGGTCTATGCAAACAAAAAAGTCAATGTGTGGATAGTCAAATTCTATGTTGCCGTCAACTGTGTAAATGTCAAATTCGCTGTCGTGGAAGTAGCCAAACCTTTCAAGTAGGGTCGTTTTTAAGATGTCTATTTTGTAACAGAACATTCCGCAAATCGGTTTACTTTCTAAACAGTTTTGTTTGATTGTCTTGGCACGTTTATTAAATGCCTCTATGTCGGCACTTATAGCATTTGTTTTTACTTCAATAACCATTTTGCAGTCTTCTGCATTTACTCCAATGTCTTCGGGTGTAAAGGCAGCAACTAAAGCATAATCGCTTGTTAGAATGAGGTCAATTTGTCCTTCGTCTTCTTCATTGTCAAGATTTACAATACCTCTACTAATCGTAACTTTATTATTAAAATGCTTTTCAATAATTTCTTTTACAAAAAACTCTCTAACCTTTCCACGAATTCCCATATGCTGAATAACCTCCGCAACATTGCTTTGGGCATTCAATAATTTTTCTGTGTAATGGAAATATTCTTCAAACTTCATTTGCCCCAAACTTTATCAATTACAAATTTTATTTCGTCTTGCATTTTAGTTGCAAGGGCAATTGCTCCATTTAAAGTCCTTTGTTCTGCTTCGTATTCTTCTATTAATCTGTCTTGTGTTTCAAGGTCAGGTAACTTGATTTCAAAGCTTTTTATTTCGTCAACGGATGCTACATTTTTAATAGCGACACCCGAAACACCTTTTAAAAGTTGAATTTGGAAGTGAGGTGTTTCCATTAAAAGTTTTAAAAATAATGGTCTAATTAAATCTTGTTTCGGTGTAAGTTTTAGTAATGCTTGATTAATTATACCTTTTTTAGCATTGGCAGGAACTAAGGCAACTTTACCCATTGTACCTGAACAACTCATTAAAATATCATTCGGTAATACTTCAAATCGTTTCATTTCTTGAAACTTTTCCTTATTAATAAAATATCTACCAAGAGTAAAATCATTTTGTATGGCGTGGCTTTGCTCATAAACCAAATAACCACTCTCTACAAAAATTTCTTTTTTCAAGGATCCTCCAAATGGACCACGAACGAAGTCTGAAACATCAATCATTCTTGCATCTTCCCAATCATTTTGAATTTTGAAAGTTGGTGCATAATATTCAATTAGAAGACTACAACCATCAATTACTTTTTGATATTGATTTATTTCTTCCGTGATTTGTTGCTGAATTTCTATTGTTGGGAGTGGGATTTCAATAGCATAAATTTGTTTATGAGAAATATGTTTTACAGTTACACCGTGTGTTTTTTGTTCAATTTTAAATAGCTCTTCATTAAGAAACCTAAATACATAGTCGGGCAATACATTTTCAAATTCATATAATCTACAAACCCTTTGATTTAATAGTGCTGGAACTTTACCCCACTTGAATGCTTTAAATTCTCCATCCATTCCAATCAGGATTTCATCTTCGTTTACAATAAAAGAATTGTCATATTTTCCTGAATAGGATGTGTCAGAGTAACCCGTTTTGATGTCTCTAATTCTAATAATTGGCATTCCATTTTTGTCTGTATTAAAAAGTTCAGATTGAAATGGAAAGCCTGTTTGAATTTTTAAAATATCCGCAAGTTTTACTAAATTGAAATTTGAATTTGTATCTTCTTCCTTTGTTTCAAACCTATCAAAACTTAAATTGTAATCCCTTTCTCTGTCAAGCAAGTCAATTATATCTTTTGTAAGTTTATTTGTATTGACAAGGTTTGAACCATACTCAATCACATCTGTTTTTATTGCTTCTTCAAACCATTCCTTTAGTAATTTTTCAGTTTCAAATATTTCAGGGCAACCCGTTTTCTTTGCAAAATCCGAAATAAGTTTTTCTCTCTTTTCTTCAAGAGTTTCAATTGCGTTATAGGATTTTTGAATTTTAGTTTTATTTTTTTCTCCGTCTTGCTTTAGTTTTTCGGCTGCTATTGAAAAGTCGATTTCTTCTTGTGCTTTTAGTGCTTTTTCAAGTTGCTTTCTACAGAATGTAAATACAGTTGAAGTTGCTTTATAGTGTTGAAGTTTGGCAAATTCATCTCTGTGTAAAAAACGAAGTTTTTTCACAAAGTTGTTTTCGGATTTTTCTTCAATTTGCTTGATGAATTTTTCAATATCTGTTTTGCATAGTTCCAACCACTCTAATGCTTCGGGCAAATCATTATCTTTTATTGGGTTGCGATTAGTGTTTAAAGAAAAGCCATCATTTTCAATGTTTACCAGCAATACTTCTTTTCTCTTTCTTGCAATGGCACGGTCAATAAAAAGTATTGAGGTTTTAACACCTGAATACGGTTGGAATATATGGGCAGGCAATGATACAACAGCCCACAAACCAGCTTCATAAATTAACCAATTCCTTAATGTAACATAGTCGCCAGAAGTTTGAAAAATAATGCCTTCGGGAACAACAAATCCTGCTTTGCCGTCAGGGTTGAGATGTTGTAGTATATATGATGAAAAAAGTATTTCAGTTCTGTTGGCAGGAATTCTAAATTTATCGTGTGGCTCAATACCGCCTTTTGGTGTCATAAATGGCGGATTTGCTAAAATGCAATCGTATTTATCTTTCCAACGTGTGTCTGTATTTAATGTATTGTATTCGTGAATTTGAGGATTACCGAAATGATGCAAGTATAAATTCACTCTTGCCAAACGAACCATTAAAGGCGTGTTGTCATAACCTACAATGTTTTTTTCGATAATGCTTCTTTCCGAACTTGAAAGTTTAGCACCCCAATAAACAGGTATTCCTTCGTTTACATAGTTTACCAATTCTATTTTTGCTTCCTCAAATCCTTTTGTATTTCTTCTAAGAATATGCTTGAATGCAGAAACTAAGAAACCACCAGTTCCACAAGCTGGGTCAAGTATTGTTTCATCCTTTTTGGGGTCAACTACTTCTACTGTAAAATCAATAATGTTTCTTGGCGTTCTAAATTGTCCGTTGTCGCCTTGTGCACCCATTGTCATTAGCAAATACTCAAACGAGTTTCCTAATTCTTCGCTATGGCTGTATGCAAAACCATTTATTATTCCTAAAAAACGCAATAAAACTTTGCCATCTCTAAATTTCAGAAAAGCATTTTGGAATATTTCACGAAATAGGGAAGGAACTTGATTTGCTTTTTGAATTGCTTCAATTCCATTAATGAATTTTGTTACTGTTTGGTCGGCACTCAATTGATTATTCATTAGCTGTTGCCAGGAATATTCTTTTAACGAACCAGTAAAAAACTTCTCCTTTAAACCAACCTGACGAAGTTCTTCGTCTTGGTCGTCCATAAATTTATAAATGAGGGCAATTGTAATTAACTCGATTTGGTCGCTTGGCAATGGCAAAACACCAACCAAGGTATCTCTTGCATCATCAATTTTTTTCTTTGTTTCTTTATCTAACATCTGTAATTATCTTGGTAAAAATTGATTAATGTTTACGTTGTCTTTTATGTAATTTAGAATTACAGGAATATTTTCTTTTCCAATCGTTTTTAAATTGTAAAGCCCAAGCCTTGCATCATTTGGGTCTGGGTTTTTATCATTCATTTGTTTGCGTATGTCGTCAAACAACAAATAACTTTCAAAAAGCCGTTTGGCTGAATTATATTTTGAGCCATCAAGTTTTGTATCACTCATAAACTTGCCAAAATATTCATCAGCTAAATCAGTCCTCGTTTTTAATTTGTATCCGTTTAGGAATACTTTCATTAACACTTCGGGAAGTGAAGCTCTACGGTCTATATCATAGCTGTCAAGCAATTTGTCTAAGTCCCAATATTCGGTAGGCTTGTTAAAAATATTTTCCTTTACATAAGCACTTAATGAATTCCAATCTTCTTGTTCAACTGCTTTTTTAAGGTCGGGATTTTTTTCAACTTCTTCTTTTGCTGTATCTTCAAAACGCTTTGAAAAAGCCTCTTTATCAACTTTCATAATTTTGGCAGGTCCAAAATCTTCCTGGTTTACAGATTTCATTTCGTCTGCACCTGTATAATTCAAGTCGGGTGTAACACCGCCACCACCTGTATTTTCCTTTCCTTCTGTTTCTTTTGGTAATTCTATTTTTTGCTTGTAATCGTATTCATCTTGAAAATATTGGTGGTTTGCAAAGAAGTCAAACAAGTAATAATTATCCTTGTCAACACTTGGCAAATCAGGATATTCAAAAGTGTGTAGTCTTGTTCCTCTCCCTTTTATTTGAATATAGTCGGTTGGTGAAAATATTGGTCTTGCTAAAACAACATTCAAAATATCGGGGCAATCGTAACCTGTTGTCATCATTCCAACTGTTACACAAATACGGGATTTGCTGCTTTCGTAATCCCTTAGTTCGGAATTGAAATTACTGTGTCCGTTTAGGTCGTTATTTGCAAAACGTGTTGTTCTGTCTTGTGAGCCTGTAATGTCTGAAGTGATTTGCAAGGCGAAGAATGAGCCTTTGCCATATTCTTCGGGAAACAATTTACTGGCTTCTTCATTTAGCATTTTAGTTATGATGCGACAATGAAAACGTGAAATACAAAAGAAAATAGTTTTACCTATTTCCCCGCTTATTGGGTCTCTTTTGGCGTGTTTGAAAAATGCCTCAATAAATTTTTTATTCGTTTCGTTAGAAACGAATTTTCTCATAAAGTCCTTTTTGTAAAAAGTATCTTCTTCTTCGTCTCCGTCCTCGTTTGTAAATTTATGTGTCCAGCCTTGCTTGCTTAATAATTCAGTTGTAATGTCTGTTCTTGCATCAAGCAATTTCGGCATACACAAATAAGGTGGAACGTGCTTTACAGCATCTTCTAAACTGAAACGATATGTTGGAATTCCGTCAGAACAACCAAAGGTTTCATAAGTGCTGAAAAGCAATCTTCTTTCTACATCTCTTGGGTCTGCTTCATCAAGGTTTACGCCTTTTAAATAGTCTTTTGGTGTTGCGGTTAAACCAAGTTTTGAACCAATAAAATATTCAAAAATTATTCTGTTGTTTCCGCTGATTGTCCTGTGTGCTTCATCGGAAATAATGAGTTGAAAATCTGTTGGCGAAAACTCTTTTAGAAAACGGTTGTCGTAAGATAAACTTTGAATTGTGGTTATTACAATTTTAGCGTTTTGCCAATCATTTTTATTCCGTTTGTAAATGACTGATTGTATTCCATCGTCTTCTAAATAGTTTTTGAAATGCTTGTAAGCCTGTAATTCAAGTTCAATGCGGTCAACTAAAAATAAAACTCTGTCTGCGTTGTTACTGCGAATAAACATTTTGATAATGGCTGCACTTAAAAGTGTTTTCCCTGTTCCAGTTGCCATTTCAAATAAAAATCGTCTTTTCTCTTTTATAAAATCATTTTTAAGTTTATGAACGGCTTCTACTTGATAATCCCTTAATTGCCTAATTCCTTTATTTGTTTTTGCTTCGCTTCTTTGTGCATCTGTATATGTTAGCCATTTTGGGTCTTGCGAAACTGCAATGTAATGTTCGTCTATATTTTGTTCCGCCATTTGTTCGGGATTTGGAGCCCATTTTATGGCTTCGCCCAATTGCTGAATACTTAAAAATTTTGAAATAATTGTCGGCTCGCCATATTCTAAGTCCCAGTAATAGTGAACATTTCCGTTTGATAAAAATATGTGTCGGATGTGTTGTGCTCTTGCATATTCCCTTGCTTGTTGCTTTGCATCAAGCGGGTCAATGTTTTCTCTTTTAGCCTCAACTAATGCGATTGGTCTGTTTTGGTCGTTGACTAATAAATAGTCAATAAAGCCGTCAGGTGCATTTTCAAGGTCTTCGCCAAGTTTAGAATTATCAAACTTTGCCTTTTTGGTTCGGTGTTCTAAAACAATATTCGCCTTGTCTTTGTCGCTGTCAAAGAACCGCCAACCAGCGTCCTCCAACAGTTTATTGATTTTAATACGTGCCTTAGCTTCTTTATTTATAGCCATTTATGTCAATTCAATTTTTGTCGGTTAAAGTAAGCAAAATTAGCCTTGTTTTTAATTTTCTGGTCATTCATTTTGAGTTTTCAAATTTGTCAATTGTCCACCGTCCAGTTGTCGGGTGGTGGGTGGGCTTTGGGTGCGGTTGGGCAAAATTAAATGTGCTGCAAAAGCGTTGGCTTGTGTGTCGTCTTGCAGCTCTTTTAATTTTGCGAAGCGTTGGCATTTTTTCGTCCGATGTCAGCACAAATGTTGATGTTTAGCACTGTCGTCCTACGCTTGCCTGTAACGACCGAGGCTATGCAGTGTAGCCCATTTGCGGGCTGTCGACTTGTCGACAAGCACAAAGCAAAAGCGGGCGAAACTGCTGCAAAAACCGATAACTTGGGCTATACTGCATAGGCGTGTGTTATGTGCTAGCAGCTTGGTTGTGTATCGTTTGTCTTTTCGTCCGTTTCTAAATGCTGATTTCGGTCGTTTACGCAAAAGTTTAGTCGTTGTTAGCTTCAAGACATTCACCATCATAAACAATAAAAACCCAAACATAAGGAATTTCATGGTCGGAAAGTTTAGAAATTTGACACTTTGTTATTCTGTCGATTACAGAATGGACAAAAGGAAGTGCATCTTTATTTACATATCCAATTTTACTTCCGTCTTCTGTTTTTACGAGAATTGCATTAGAATCATATTCGTTATTTGGTTCAGGTTCAAGAACTACTTTACTATCGTTCTTTTTAAGTGTTTTCACTTTAGCCAGTTCTGTTTCGGTTAAGTGTGTGAGTCCAGACACCTCAAATTTAAGTGTGTTGTCGTCGTTGATATAGTAATTTGCAAAACCAGAACTAATCACAGTCCCTTTTCTTCTTTTTATTTCTTTTTCAACAGCGTCTAATTGATTTTGAAGATATTCACGGTATCCATCTGACCATGCAATTAATTCATCCCATGGATAAGATTCTACAGTTCCGTCAGCAATTCCAGCAATAAAATCTTCGCGCTCGTTTCTTATTGTTTCTAATGTGTTTTCATCATATTTCAATTCATTCAGGATTTTGTCGTAAGCTTTTGTTGCCATTTTCAATAGCAATTTCTGTTCTTGTTCGATACTGGTTGAATTTTCATTAATAGAATTCACAACATTTTCTACAATGTCAATTTTTTCGTCATGGGTCATTTCCAAAGAAGTTAGACTATCTAATCCAATTGACACCATTTTATCAAGGAGAGAATTCATTTCTTTTTCATTCGAATCAGAACGTTTTGTAACTGGTGACGATAAAGTAGTTTCATACTTTTTGTCTTTGGTTGAGGAGCTGTTTATTAATACAATAACTACTGCAATAACGATGATGATAATAATCCAAATCATAATGTTTTTCTTTTTTGAGTTTATAAATTGAGTTTATAAATTTCGCTATAATGAATTTATTCGACTGCTTAAATAGGTTTTATAGTAGACTAAGTTATGTAAACATACCTATGATTTCAGCATATATTTTTTCTGTATTTTTCCCTGTGTGCAGAATAATATCAAATTCATGGTCATTGTATTTTATTGTCAAATATAAGTCGGAAACATCCTTTTTTTTTCCGCCGAATGCTGCGCCAGCTAAAAAGCCAATTCCGCCAGTTAACAATCCGCCTACAATTGCACCAATTACAGCCTTTCCAGCAGAACGTTTTGATTTCTCATCGAAGCTGATATGAATAATTTCATCATAATCTAAAACTACTTTCTCATTTAAGCCAAAAAACTCAGCATTCTTAATTGTAATTTCTTTATTAAAAGTGTCAGTTTCAATAATGGCTGAAAATGGTTTTGGCATTTTCGGATGTCCGCCTTTATACTTAATGTCTTTGTAAATACTCATTGTGAATTAGTTAATGAATTATTATTGTCATAATTGGTCTCTGCGTTGCACTTCTTTTTCATTTTTTGCTGTTGCACATAACGGAACGCCACTAAGTGCCGTTGAAATCCTTTTTTAGCCTTGTGCTGGATTTCAATGGCACTTAGAGCCGTGTTATATGATAGTTTTTTTATTTTTGAACAAGTTTCCACGCGAAGCGTGTTTCTTTTTCTTTTTCTTT